>JBIIRQ010000087.1:0-4313 GCA_044341445.1 Candidatus Planktophila sp. | reverse complement strand
GCAAAATCTCCATAGCGCGGTTCGCTGATTTTACGTAGGTCACTTAGTTCCCCCCTCTTGGCTGTGGCAAAAATAGCCTCTATCTCGATAAATGTAAACAGATCAAGAGCCTTCTCACCCTATATGCGCTACTTGCTTTGCTATTTAATCGCCCTAGCGGTTCGTTTAATGAAGTCAACAGTGAGATCTGGGTAATTCCACATGATTACATGTGCGCAGTTATCAACGACAATCCAGTTTGAATGGGGTGGGGCAACTGCTTTCTCCTGGGCGACCTTATCCGGAAGCATGAGGTCATAATCCCCGAAAACAATTGAAGTATTGATATGCCCGGGAACTTCCGATTCAAACTTTAGACCGCGCGCACCATGCCATAACGGCATGTACCCACGTGAATGTGCCATTGCTAAAACTGAATCACGACATGATTCAAAACTAAGCTCGCGCCACAAGTGTGTGATCTTCTTATAACCAATAGCTTTAAGAGGTGCGATCCGATAAGCCAGAGTCATAAAGTGGCGCGAGATTTTGGCAAGAATTCGCGCATCAATACTTGGCGGGTACTTTTGCTTGGGTGGCTCATGCCAAAGTCCAGCTGGCGCTAGCGCAGTTATGCTCTTCACCTTATCTGGAGCAACAGCTCCCATCTCGAGTGCGATCCAACCACCAAGAGAATTACCTGCAACATGCATTTCTGTCACGCCATGGGTTTGACCCATTTCATCAACGATTGCTTGTGCTAACGATTTCGGATCGTACTTTTCTTCGGGATGTAACCCTGCAACTCCATGACCAGGTAGATCTACTGCATAGACAGTAAAATGCTTAATAAGTTGTGGAATCAAACTATTCCAAATTGTGCCGGCAGACCCTAAGCCGTGGACTAGGACCAATGCAGGCCTGGCAATATCTTCAGTGTGAAGATGGGCTCTGATTGGCATAAAAGCTTTGCTCTCCCTATGGGCGAAATCGTGCTCGAGCGTTAAGCCACAATTGTACTTCTCAGAACACACGGGTCTGCATCTCACTATGTAATGCGCTCGGGGTAATGCGATCGAGTCGCAACTAGACAGGGGCCAATGCGGTTATTAGCCTTTGCGGGGTATTACCCCCTAGGAAAGGCATAGTATGAAAATTCGTAACGGATTAGTAATTGCGTTGACCGTTGCTTTTGCATTCGGAATTTCAGCGTGTTCAAGTAGCGACTCGACTGAGAGTGCATCGGGTTCATGTGAAAAAGCAGATCTTGCAACTGTCGCAGATGGCGTTCTTACCATCGCAACTGGAGAGCCTGCCTATTACCCATGGGTGATCGATGATGCTCCAGAATCTGGAGAAGGTTTCGAAGCCGCTGTTGCATACGCTGTTGCAACTCAACTTGGATTCTCAAATGATGAGGTCAAGTGGGTCCGCACAACATTCGATAGCGCAGTAACTCCAGGTGAGAAGAACTTCGACTTCAACTTGCAACAGTTCTCAATTACAGAAGAGCGCAAGGCTGCAGTTGATTTCTCATCTCCTTACTACACAGCTCCACAAGCAATCGTTTCATTCAAGGGAAGCAAGATTGATGGAAAGTCATCAATCGCTGAACTCGCGGGTGCAAAGCTTGGCGCAGCTGTCGGTACAACATCACTTGATGCAATTGAGTCACAGCTTGGCCTTAAGGCGAGCGTATTCAATGACAACGCAGCAGGTGTATCAGCACTCAAGAACAAGCAGATTGATGGTCTCGTTGTAGATCTACCAACCGCTTTCTATCTTGCAGGTGTTGAAGTTGAAAACGGAATCATTGTCGGACAGCTTCCTTCAAGTGGTTCAGGTGATCAATTTGGACTTCTCCTTACAAAGGGAAGTGCTTTGACATCATGTGTATCAGGTGCGGTTGATGCCATCACAGCAGATGGAACTCTTGCCAGCATCACAGATACATGGCTTGCAACCAATACCGGTTCACCAGTATTGAAGCCATAAGCGATACGCAATAAGCAGTGAATTCATTCGCACTCGGTGGCCATGGTGAGTAATACAGCGCCATGGTCACCGAGCGCGCGTGAACGTGAAAGAGAGATTTACCGAAAGAATTTACAGGCTCGAAAAAGAGTTATTGCCCTCATCTCAACAGTTCTTGTACTTGGAACATTTTCAGCAATTCTTCTCACATCACCCGGCTGGGATTCTGTAAAGGCCACTTTCTTTGATCTGGACTATGGCAAGGAAGTATTTCCAACAGTTATTCGTGGCCTTGTCGTCAATATTCAATTAACGCTCATTGGCGGTGCTGCAATTGGAATTATTGCTCTCGCCCTTGCGCTGCTTAAAACTACGAAGTCACCGGCACTTACACCATTTAGATTTATCGCAACTGCCTACATTGATATTTTTCGTGGCGCACCACTTATTTTGATTATCTTGCTCGTTGGATTTGGAGTTCCTGCCCTACGTATTCAGGGACTTACAAATAACGTTATTGTTCTTGGAACAATCGCTGTTGTTCTGACTTACTCTGCCTATGTCGCAGAAGTAATCCGCAGTGGCATTCTGTCTGTTCATCAATCACAGCGAGCAGCAGCTCGATCATTAGGGCTAACTTCGCGTCAGACAATGCGATATGTGGTCTTGCCACAGGCGATTCGCCGAGTGATCCCACCACTTCTTAATGATTTTGTTTCACTACTAAAAGACACGGGTCTTGTCTCAATCTTGGGCGTTACCGACGCCGTCCGTGCGGCGCAGATCAACGCCAGCCGTACATTTAATTACACGCCATATGTTGTGGCAGCAATCCTGTTCCTACTTATAACAATCCCGCTTACCCGTTTTATTGACCGCCAAATTCGCTTGCGCTCAGAGAAGCAGAATTCTGAGGGGTTGGCATGAGTATTCCAGTTCTTGAAATTGTTGATCTCCGTAAATCATTTGAGGCAAACCTTGTTCTTCATGATGTGAATCTGGTTGTCCCTGAACACACTGCGACTGTTCTTATTGGTGCATCAGGCTCTGGTAAGTCCACCCTCTTGCGTTGTATCAATCTTCTTGAGCCTATCGATGATGGACTTATCCTCTTGGATGGCCAAGAGATTAGTGATCCGGCAATCGATGTTGACCTGATCTCATTCGCCGAAAGCTAGGCATTGTCTTTCAATCATTTAACCTCTTTCCTCATATGACGATCAGAGAGAACATCACGCTGGCTCCAATTAAGGTGCAGCGAAAAAGTCGTGATGAGGCCAACGAGTTAGCTGACGGATTACTCAAGCGGTTTGATCTGCTCGAGAAGGCGGATGAATACCCCGATCGCCTCAGTGGGGGACAGCAACAGCGTGCCGCCATTATTCGCTCGATTGCTGTTAATCCTCGCCTCCTCTTACTTGATGAGGTCACATCCGCGCTCGACCCTGTCTTAGTTAATGAAGTGTTAAGTATTGTGCGCGACCTTAAATCTGATGGAATGACGATGGTTCTAGCAACACATGAGATGGGCTTTGCTACTCAAGTTGCCGATCAAGTCTGTTTCCTTGAGTCAGGGCTCATTCTTGAGCGAGGTACCCCTGAAGAAGTTCTGCGCACTCCTTCTCATCCAAAGACTAAGGAATTTCTCAAGCGCGTGCACGAAGCCGGGCGACTTTAAAGTCGGCGTCACAGTAATATTCTGGCTATGACTTCAATAAATGAAGATGAACTCAAGGCTCGACTAGATCCTTTATCGTATGAAGTCTTGCGTAATGGAGCGACGGAGCGTCCCTTTACTGGTGAATACACCGATACCGATAAGGTCGGAAGTTATCGTTGTAAAGCATGTAACGCCGAGCTCTTCAAGAGCGAAACGAAGTTTCACTCTGGGTGCGGATGGCCATCGTTCTATGCACCATCTGCGAACGATGCAGTAACGCTGATTGAAGATCGATCTCTTGCTCCGCGAATTCGCACTGAAGTGCGTTGCGCCAATTGTGATTCACATCTGGGCCATGTATTTGAAGGTGAAGGCTATGACGTACCAACCGATCAGCGCTGGTGCATTAATTCGGTCTCACTCATTCTTGAGGAGAAATAAAGCCTTTCAATCTTTCGTATTCAACCTTGATACAAAGATCCATCACAACATCCAGGCCAGCAGATACTGCGCGTTCTGCTGAAATCTCATCGACAAGCCCTAATTGAATCCAGATCGATTGTGCGCCAATCTCAATAGCTTCATCAACGACAGCAGGAATGTCACTTACTTTGCGAAAGATATCGACCATATCTATATCCACTGGAAGATCCTTAAGCGATGGATAGCAAGGTTTACCTAGAACCGTAGTTAATACAGG
>JBIIRQ010000086.1:0-4337 GCA_044341445.1 Candidatus Planktophila sp. | reverse complement strand
CGTCACGACCTTCCTGCGTTGGGTGGAAGAAGTTCTTAATTTTTGGGCCCAAGATCCTCCGACAGCTCTGCGCTCAGGGGGTCTCGGAGTCCGCGATCTCAAAGCGCTAGCGCTACACATTGGCGTTGATGAAAGTTGCGCCGCCTTCGTTGCAGAACTTTGCTACATCAGCGCTCTACTTACTATCGATCCAGATGATCGAATTTTGCCTACAACGAATTTTGATATATGGCTTACGCAACGGCCATCTGATAAGTGGCTGACACTTGCATCTGCCTGGCTATCGACTTCTCGCGTAAGTGGGTTAGCGGGCAACGAAGATTCAAAGAACGTTGCGCCATTAGGCCCTGAACTCGATCGCGTTAACGCAGCATCTGTGCGATCACTTGTCCTCGCGCTGTTACGAGATCATCGCGATGGCGCGATTACTCCGGATTCGATGGTTGCAATTGCATCGTGGCATCGCCCATCAAAACGTATCGGAGGAATTCATCCATCTCACATTCTCTTTACACTGCGAGAAAGTGAATGGTTAGGAGTTACTGGGCAGGGTGTGATCTCTGACTACGGTCTTGCACTCGTTGAGCAGAGCTCACTTGAGCAGATAGATCGTGATCTACCTAAAGATGTTGATCACATTCTCATCCAAAGCGATAACACCGCAATTGCTCCGGGACCACTGGCACAAGAGATTGCACAAGAGATGGCTCTGCTGGCAGATGTTGAATCCAGAGGCGGCGCGACTGTCTTTAGATTTACTGATTCCACAATTCGTAGGGCGCTCGACCATGGAAAGACGGGTGATGAGATTGCGAAGTTTCTTAAGGCAACGTCAAAAACTCCCATGCCACAGCCACTCGAGTATCTGATTACCGATGTTGCAAAAAAGCATGGAAAGCTGCGCGTTGGTTCGACCACTTCATTTATTCGCTGTGAAGATCAATCAGTAATTGTAGCGATCCTCAGTGATAAGAAGCTCGACGGCATGGGATTTAGAAGAATTGCAGCTGAAGTATTAATTAGTGATTTAGAAGTTGATGATGCGGTAAATGTCCTACGAAATGCCGGCTATCTTCCCGCCGTTGAAGACTCTAAAGGAATTTTGTTAAGTGGTACTCGCATTATGCGCTCTCAAAGTAAAGCCAGGCCGCCACGGATAGTTGGCGAGGTTGATACACCGACAGATATTGTTATAGAGGGTGCCGTGCGTGTGTTACGTACCGGTGAAAAATCAAGCCATCGTCAAAGCACTCTGCGTAATATCTCATCGTCAGCACTCGGCGAGCTTCCACGATCCACAGCAAATGAAACCCTGGAACTTCTCTCTCATCACCTGACACATTCGGCCGATAAATCTCTGTCGATTGGGTACGCCGATAACAATGGCCTTATCTCACACCGCATCGTCGATCCGCTCAAACTCTCGGCCGGCACACTTCTTGCCCGAGATCATGCAACTGGTGAGATCACCACCTTTAGAATTGCTCGAATTACGGGGGTAGCATCACTATGACGAGCAAGAACTCAGCCGAATACGGCAGACTTACACCCATGTTGGCAGCCCTAGAAGCACTCGTTCGATGTGAGTCTCCCACCGAAGATCTTGATGCCTGCCGCAACGTTGTCCGACTTGCTAGCGATATTGCAACTCGAGTTCTTGGAACACCTGCTGAGATTAAAGAAATTGAAGGTCGCCCTGTTTTCTGGTGGGGATCTCCTGATCCAGAAGTAATTCTTCTAGGCCACCTCGATACCGTCTGGCCACATGGTTCATATCAACCGTTGTGGGAAGTAGATGGTGATGTTGTGCGCGGTCCCGGCGTCTTTGATATGAAAGCTGGATTCTTGCAAGGACTCTATGCCCTCAAAGGCATCGAAGGTTCGGTCGCTCTCATCGCAACTACCGATGAAGAAACCGGAAGTCACACATCTCGCAAACTTATTCAAGATTTATCTGCGCGCGCAAAGGCAGTCCTCGTTTTAGAAGCATCCCTTGATGGAAAGGTTAAGACGGGACGCAAAGGAACCTCGATGTATCAGGTTCATGTCCATGGGCTTGCTTCGCATGCGGGCTTGGAACCTGAAAAGGGAGTGAACGCAACAACTGAAATTGCTCATGTAGTTCTTAAGGTTTCTGAACTTGAAAATAGAGAACATGGGACAACGGTTGTGCCCACTGTTCTTCGCTCAGGAACCACAACAAATACAGTTCCAGATCATGCGATTCTTGATATTGATATTCGCTCTTTCGCCATGTCAGAGCTCGAGCGAGTTGATGCTGCAGTTAAGGCGCTCACAGCAGAAAATCCAAAGATCAGAATTGATGTAACGGGTGGGATTAATCGGCCACCGCTACAAGAGCGCTCCACCGCAGCCCTATACGAGCGTGCCGAAAAAGTCGCTGCATCGATAGGAATGTCACCACTTGGTAGCGTAAAAGTTGGAGGTGCAAGTGATGGAAACTTTGCTGCTGCCGCAGGTGCGCCTGTCCTCGATGGCCTTGGCGCCGTCGGTGGTGGTGCACATGCACCTTCAGAATGGTTGAGTGCTAAAACTCTTGAACCACGCACAGAATTTCTTCACGCATTTATTGTGGATCTTCTTAAATGAGTAACGGCCCACTCATTGTTCAAAGCGATAAGACACTTCTCTTAGATATTGATCACCCAGATTCGGTTGAATGCCGCAGAGCAATCGCACCTTTTGCAGAGCTTGAGCGATCACCAGAACATATCCATACCTATCGCCTCACCAATTTAGGTTTATGGAATGCACGTGCTGCCGGACATGATGCTGAATTAGTTATTGATACTCTCATCAAATATTCTCGCTACGCGGTTCCGCACTCAATTCTTATCGATGTTGCAGAGACTATGTCCCGATACGGTCGTCTGCGTCTTGAAGCAGATCCAATTCATGGACTCATTCTGGTTACGACAGATTCAGCAGTTCTGGAAGAGGTAATCCGGGCAAAGAAAATTGCACCGCTACTTGGCCCGCGCATCGATAAAGAGACCATCGCCGTTCACCCAAGCCAACGCGGTGCTATTAAGCAATCGTTGCTCCGTCTTGGATGGCCGGCTGAAGATTTTGCAGGATATGTAGATGGTCAGGCGCATGAGATTGCCCTGAAAGAAGATGGATGGAAGATTCGCCCCTATCAAGAACTGGCGGCAGAAGGTTTCTGGCACGGCGGCTCTGGTGTTGTAGTCCTTCCTTGTGGAGCCGGAAAAACAATTGTGGGCGCAGCAGCTATGGCGCATGCAAAGGCAACAACTTTGATTTTGGTAACAAATACAGTTGCCGCACGGCAGTGGCGTGATGAATTACTTCGCCGGACAACGCTCAATGAAGATGAGATTGGCGAATATTCAGGTGCGAAGAAAGAGATTCGTCCCGTCACCATCGCTACTTATCAAGTGATGACAAAGAAGAAGAATGGCGTATACGCACACCTTGATCTCTTTGATACTCACGACTGGGGCTTGATTATCTATGACGAGGTGCACCTATTACCCGCGCCAATCTTTAGGTTTACCGCCGATATTCAGTCGCGTCGGCGACTTGGATTAACTGCCACCTTAGTGCGCGAAGATGGAATGGAAGGTGAGGTCTTCTCACTTATCGGCCCTAAGCGATTTGATGTACCGTGGAAAGAGATTGAATCTCAAGGGTATATCGCCCCAGCAGAGTGTATTGAAGTTCGAGTAAATCTCTCTGAAGCTGAACGACTTCTCTATGCAACCGCTGAACCAGAAGAAAAATACCGATACTGCTCAACGACAAAAACCAAAAGTGAAGTTGTACAGGAGTTAGTGGCCTATCACGCAGAGGAGCAAATCTTAGTAATTGGTCAATACATCACCCAACTAGATGAACTCTCGGAAACTCTTGGTGTTCCTCTCATTAAAGGTGATACGCCAGTTAAAGAACGTGAGCGACTCTTTGCAGCATTTCGAACCGGAGAAATTACCTGTCTGGTTGTATCAAAGGTTGCAAACTTCTCCATCGATCTACCCGATGCAACAATTGCTATTCAAGTATCCGGTGCATTTGGTTCACGGCAAGAAGAAGCGCAGCGTCTCGGGCGAATTCTTAGACCAAAGGCAGATGGCAGAACTGCTATTTTTTACTCGGTTGTATCACGCGATACTGTCGATCAAGATTTTGCTGCTAACCGCCAACGTTTCTTGGCAGAGCAAGGTTATGCCTACCGAATTATTGATGCTGACGATGTTTTTCAAGGGAAGATCTAAATCTCACTGGATCTACTTTGTAGAAATCGTGATGTGTTCCATCTATATGAATAACCGGAATCTGATCGCTGTAGAGCGTGA
>JBIIRQ010000084.1:0-4356 GCA_044341445.1 Candidatus Planktophila sp. | reverse complement strand
ACCTGTGTTATCGATACTTTGCCCAACAAGTCGCCCCGGCATAGAACGTTCTAAACCTGACTTCACTGACAAAAATCCCGCGTGTGGTCCGCCAAAGCCCATCGGAACACCGAAGCGTTGAGATGTACCGATAGCGATATCCGCGCCCCACTCCCCTGGCGGAGTCAGAAGAGTGAGCGCTAAAAGATCTGTGGCAGCAATAACTAAGGCACCGCGCGAATGGGCGTAGGTTGCAAAATCTGAGTAATCAATAATTTCACCAGTGGTATCTGGATACTGAACGATCGCCGCGAAGAATTCTCCATCGTAACCATCTCGTGCGATATGTCCAGAATCAACCTCAACCACAGTGATTCCAAGCGGTTTAGCTCTTGTCGCAATGACCGCTTTCGTCTGCGCATGAAGATGCTCTTCAATCAGAAAAACTGCATTGTCAGATAACTTCGACGCTCGTCGTGCCAGTGTCATTGCCTCAGCGGCAGCGGTAGATTCATCGAGCATGGATGCATTTGAGATATCGAGTCCAGTGAGATCACAGATCATCGTTTGAAACGCAAAGAGCGCCTCTAGCCGTCCTTGGGAAATCTCTGGTTGGTAAGGCGTGTACGCGGTGTACCAAGCAGGATTTTCTAGGACGTTGCGTTTGATAACAGCCGGTACATGTGTTCCGTAATATCCAGAGCCAATAAGTGAGGTAAGAACCTGATTCTGTTGAGCTCTTTCACGCAATTCGGAAATTACATCGACTTCGCTTTTTCCGCCGCCGATCGCCGATTCAATCGCTCCAGAGATATGAATATTTGATGGGACAACATCAGAGAGGAAAGAAGGTAAATCCTGGTAGCCCAACGCCTTGAGCATCGTTAACTCATCGCTATGTGTTGGACCAATATGACGATCCTCAAAGCCAGGCGAACTCATCCCACTACTCCCCTGACTCTTCACGGGGAAATATTAGGCTACTTGTTTGCTTTATGCGCCTTTAGCTTTGCGACGCAACGAGAGTTCATCGTTGCTGTTATTGGCAGTTACTTGACCATCAACTTCTCCTTGAAGGTTAGCCAAAGAACCTTCAACTTCATGCCAGACTTTTCCAACAGCGATACCAAACACACCTTGCCCGCCTGCAAGTAGGTCAACAATTTCATCCGGACTTGCGCATTCATAGATCGATGCGCCATCACTCATTAAGGTGATACTTTCTAACTCAACTACGCCACGATTGCGAAGGTGTGTAACAGCTGAACGAATGTTTTGAAGTGAAATTCCGGCGTCGAGTAACCTCTTCACAATCTTCAAAACCAAAATATCTCGGAACCCATAAAGACGTGATGTTCCAGAACCAGTTGCGCTACGAACACTAGGTTCTACTAAACCGGTACGAGCCCAATAATCTAATTGGCGATATGAAATACCGGCGGCAGAACATGCGGTCGCTCCGCGATAACCGATCTCAGGCGTGTGTGGGGAGGACACGTAGGGCTCATCTCTCTTGGGGTTGGTGAAAATATACGCGTGGGAAGGGGTCGATTCAACGACCGACACGATGCAAACCTCAAGTAAAGAGTGAGACTTATCCGGCGAAATCCTCTGGATTGATCTGATCGAGGAAATCGCGAAAGGCCTCTAGATCCGCGCTCGATTTCTCGATCGGCTGCCCCATCTCATCCATCTCCTGGATCAGCCGCTCGGGGATGGCTATGCCAACCTGATCAAGAAGCTCGCGCGAGGCGAGAATATTGCTCTTGCTGCGAAGAGCCAGAGCGATGGCATCGGAAGGTCGGGCCGAGATTGCCAAAGCTGCATCCTCGCTGGTGCGAAGTTGCAAGGTGGCAAAGAAGACCCCATCGCGCAGATGAGTAATTTGAACTGCCAGTAACGTTGCATCGAGTGTGTGAACAATCTCGTGCATCAAGTCATGACTCAACGGGCGTTGCGGGTTAATGCCCTGCTGGGCAAAGGCGATCGCCGTTGCTTCAGCTGCTCCCACCCAAATAGGAATGAAGATTTCGCCATCGACTTCCTTGAGTAGAACAATTGGCTGATTCGACGGCATCTCGATACGCACACCGACAACCTCCATACTGACAAAGGGAGTTGGCTCGATGCTCATAGATCTACTCTAACGTGGACGATTCAAACCTGCTCGTACAAGACCGGCATGAAGGCGAATTGAAAGCGCTGCGATCTCCTTAGAGACTTCTTCAGCTCTCGCCTTTGAATCGCTGCTCTTTTGACGATTGAGTGGAGTCACAACCTGCTCAATGAGTCCGATCTCGCGATCAGCTGCAGATTTAAAGGAGCGGAGATGACGTGGCTCAATACCGAAGGCTGACATCTGGGCAACTGCTGTTGCAATGGCAAGTGAGTCTGCATCGTAGTGACGTCCGCGAATTGCGATCAGGCCGAAACTCTCAAGTTCAGTCAATGCGCCATCTGCAAGTCCGGATGCGCTGACAAGCTCTTCTCTGGAAAGACGCATCTCTGAGGATGGAGCAAAGTTGGCCGCTGATAGTTCGCCATCAACTGTGGCAAGACCAAGTGCTGGACGGGCGACTTTGTCGTTACCTCCGGCAGGCTGTAACCCTCTATCCATAGCGTCGAGGTTTTCCTTGATGACGCGTAAGGGAAGGTACTGATCTCGCTGAGCAAGAAGAACATAGCGCAGGCGTTCGAGGTCAACGCTGGTGAATTTGCGATAGCCCGATGGTGTTCGTTGCGGCTCGATCAGCCCTTCAGATTCCAAGAATCGTATCTTCGAGATGGTTACATCTGGAAAATCACCGCGTAGCTTTGATAAAACCTCACCAATACTTAAATAGGCACGGGCTGGAACGCTCATTACTTCTCCCCTATCGATTTTCTTTGTCCGGTAATGAAGACCAGGTGAAACTTGCCCACCTGTACTTGATCACCAGTCTGTAGCTTATGTTTTTCAATGTTTTGAGAATTTATATATGTGCCATTCAAACTTGATGAGTCCACTATTTCAAAGACTGATTCGCTCGAAAGAAAAGATATCGCTGCATGCTTTCGCGATACGGTCACATCATCAAGGAATATTTCGCTATCGTGTGAGCGACCAATCGTGGATCCTTGTGTCGTGATTAAGTATCGCGATCCTTTTGCAGGACCTTTGTGAATAAGGAGCATCGCCTTGTCGGCTGGCCCTTTCAGGATCTGATCGACCGTCTCCTTCTCGGATTCGGAGACGGAATCCAAAAGTTCTGAGAGAAGCGATGTGGCTGAATCCTGGACCGGCTCATTTCCTCCAAGACGCAGGGTGGTGGTGAGTTCGGATTTACTTGGAGAATCCACAGTGCACCTATCCTCCCCTGGCGATTTGCTCGCTCAACATCAACTGGAGGCTGACACTAGATTGCCCCGTTGGATAAATCAAGCGGGAGTTACACGGGCAAAGGGCGGAATTTAGGCGGTAATGTGACGATACTGCTCGGCAGTCAGCAGCGGGGTCGGGGTTTGCGAGACCTCGATATCGGCTAGCCATCCTGCGCCGTAAGGATCACTATTGAGCAACTCTGGCGATTGATTCAGGCCGTCATTGACTGCAACAACTTTTCCAGAGACAGGTGAAAAGATTTCAGAGACGCTCTTTGTCGATTCAACTTCACCACAGACCTTATCGGCAACAACGGCATCACCAATCTTTGGTAGCTGCACATAGACGATATCTCCCAGCGCTGCTTGCGCAAAGTCGGTAATCCCCATTCGAATGACAGTGGGAGAAGATTCTGAAACCCATTCATGCTCTTTTGTATATTTGAGCGAATCCGGAATCAATGACATGACGTTCTCCCTTGAGTTTTTCTCATCTCTGACAAGTCTCACACTCTATTAGTTTTCAGGGCGGTCAGGAAGTATGAAACTCCCGTGGCCAGGTAGAGAGCCACACCCCAGAGCGCAAAGGCCCACCCAAAGATGAAGGCTGCCGTACCGATCCACGAAGCATTGAGTGCGAGTAGCAGAAATGGGAAGGCGTAGAGAAGGTTGAAGGTTGCCGCTTTCCCTAAGAAGGTTACCGTCAGAGGTGGTTTCTTCTTCACTGCCAAGAGGGCCGCAACAAGGGCTAACACCGCATCGCGCGCTACCAAGATGATGACTAACCAGAGTGGAACAGCTTCGCGAATGACTAAGACAATCAACGTGGAGACGATGTAGAGGCGATCAATCGTCGGATCCATAATCTCGCCCAACTTTGACTCTTGACCAAGTGCTCGAGCGAGTTTTCCATCGAAATAATCAGTAGCCCCGCCAATAGCGAGAACAACAATTGCCCATACATCAGATTCTGGAACAAGTGCGAGGTAGATAAATAGTGGAATTCCTAACGCCCGC
>JBIIRQ010000083.1:0-4357 GCA_044341445.1 Candidatus Planktophila sp. | reverse complement strand
CAACGGTAACAGTGGCACCTGGGGCATATGAACGTATCTTCACGATCGCGGCATCTGCATTTGAAATTCGTATCCCATCAATCGAGCGAATAATTGATCCAACTGGAATACCAGCTTTCTCCGCCGCTCCACCTGGAACGATCGCTCTCAGACGCGCACCAATGCCTGTAAATGTGCCATCAATTTCAACACCCATCAGCGGTCTTGTTGATTTTCCGGTCGCGATAATTTCATCGATGACCCGTTTTGCTTCATTAATTGGAATCGAAAATCCGAGCCCAATAGATCCGCCGACGCCACCGGATGAGAGTGTTGCGATCGCAGAGTTCACGCCAATAATTCTTCCCTTTGTATCAACAAGTGCCCCACCTGAGTTTCCTGGGTTAATTGCCGCATCTGTTTGAATAGCATTGACATAAGACTCGCTGCCGACGTCTCCGGTAGTAACGGGACGATTAAGAGCTGAAACAATTCCGCTTGTGACAGTACTTGCGAGTCCAAGTGGTGAACCAATTGCCAAGACAGGATCGCCGACAAACACTTTTGATGAATCACCGATTGCAATTGTTGGAAGGTTTCCGGTTTTGATGAAAAGTACAGCGATGTCATACATAGGATCGCGGCCAACAATTGTGGCGCTCACTTGATCACCATTTGTAAACTCGACTTTTATGGTGCCACCTGTGGCGGCATCTTCAATAACGTGATTGTTCGTGATGATGTAACTACCTGATGCAGAGCTCTTATAAATTGAGCCAGAGCCAGTATCGCTTCCGGTAGATGAAGAAACTGAAATTGAAACAACTGTTGGCGTGACAAGAGAAGCAATCGCCTTGGCATCCATCGCTGGGCCACCTATTTGAATCAGGGTGCGATTGGTGGGACAGGTACCTGTGGCAGATAAGAAGAGTGCGCCGGTGCGCTTATCGGCACATGCTGAAATTGAAGAGGTTGTTGGGGTGGAGGCTACTGCACCGATGCCGCCTGCAATTATTGCGCCGGCGAGAAATGTTGCTGCGAACTTTCCTGATCTATTGATCTTCATTAGTTTCATACCCACCATTCTTTCCCTCGCGGTTTAAAAGTATCTGTGAGTCCTTTGTAAAACTAGTGCGAAGCTCCCTCACTTGGATTCGAACCAAGAACCTGCCGATTAACAGTCGGCTGCTCTGCCGTTGAGCTATGAGGGAATGGCGTTGAGCGCTGACTCTACCTCACCTGAGCGTGTGGGCGAAAATCGAACGGGGCTAGAGAGAGCCTATCGATAACTCATGGAGGCCACGGCGAGCCGTTTCCAGGGCGACCAAGGCGGCAAATGCACTGTTGTATTCATCAGGATTTTCTACTGGGTTCAGCCGTTGCAGATTTGATTTCAGATCTGCGATCGATCGACTAATTCCAACTTCACGAAGACGCGCAACGATACTTTCGATATAGCGAGCCGAAACTTCTCCATCAGATCGAATTGGTTCAACTGTTAATTCTGTGAAGAGGGTCTTCATTCTTTCATCAGAAATATCATCAATCGAAATCGTTGTGCTTGTATCGGAATCAATCACGTCCTTCATTTGTATATATGCAGGATGTGTAAATGCTGCTGGCTCAATCTCACTCCATGTAGTCACTAAATCAGGCATTTGTAAACGTGCCTTGAGAACTTCTCGTTCGAGCAAGAGGCGCGGCTCTTGTGGATGTGGACGCCAGGATTGATCGACTTGATCGGGCTCTGCTTCTTGGGTCGTACTTCTTCGTGCGCCTTGGCCTACAGCTGAAGTGACTATCTCGACTTCGACCCCAAGCCACCCAGCGAGAAGTCGTGAGTACTCAGGCCGAAGTGACTTATCTCGAATTTGTGCAACAAGAGGGGCAGTTGCATTAAGTGCGTTAACGCGACCTTCAGCAGTAGCAAGATTATGAAGTTTAAGTTCGGTACGAATTGCAAACTCAAAGAGCGGTACTCGCTTTGCAATCAGATCTCGTAGCGCGAGATCTCCTTTCATCTGGCGCAGATCGCACGGATCTAGCCCATCTGGCTCAACGGCAACAAATGTTTGGGTGACAAATTTTTGATCTTCGCTAAAGGCGCGCATCGCAGCCTTCTGCCCCGCGGCATCACCATCAAATGTGAAAATTACCTCTCCGCGGAAGGCGTCATCATCCATCAGCAGCCTTCGAATAATGCGAATATGGTCAGCGCCGAATGCGGTTCCACATGTTGCAACCGCTGTTGTAATCCCCGCCATGTGGGCTGCCATCACATCGGTGTAACCCTCGACAATGACTACTTGGCGCTTCTTTGCGATCTCTTTCTTGGCCATATCCAGGCCATAGAGCACCTGGCTCTTTTTGTAAATTGGTGTCTCAGATGTATTTAAGTATTTAGGACCTTGATCCTGTTCATCACTCGCCAATTTTCGCGCACCAAAACCGACTACATCTCCTGAAATATCACGAATCGGCCATGTCAGACGGTTTCTGAATTTATCTATCGGGCCTCTCTCGCCCATCTTTGAAAGACCTGCAAGTTCAAGCTCCTCAATACTGTAACCGGCAGCGCGTAAATGTTTTGTCAACGCATCCCATGAATCAGGGGCATACCCAACTCCAAAAATTGTGCACGCATCCTTATCAAAGCCTCGCTTAGTCAATAGATCGCGGCCGTGCGCGGCATCTGGAGAAGTATTGAGTTGTTCTTGAAAAAATTGGGCAGCTAAAGCATTGGCAGCGACAAGTCGTGATCGGTTTACTGATGGCCCAGTTGGTACGCTGCCACTTTCTTCATAGCGCAAGGTGTAGCCAATTCGTTCGGCTAGACGTTCAACGGTTTCAGTAAATGTCAGGTGATCAATCTTCATGAGAAATGAAATGGCATCGCCACCGGTCTGACAGCCAAAGCAGTGGAAGTAACCCTTGCTTGGAGTCACATGAAAGGAGGGAGATTTCTCATCATGGAAGGGACATAAACCCTTCTTCTGTCCGCCACCAGCAGATTTAAGTTGAACATATTCACCGACGACTTCGTCAATCGGGGCGTGGTCGCGGATATAAGTAACATCCTCAGCTTTTATGCGACCGGCCATATCCCCACTCTATCTAATTAGCCCTGCAGATGGGCATGCAGGGCGTACGCACCGGGATCAGTCAGGCTAGCAATCTGATCAATGACTACGCGCATTCGCGCAATGTCGTTATCGGCCAAAGCCCAATCATCGAGAAAAATCGGGTCTAGCGCCGCCGGCGCTTTGGCGTAGAGCATCTCGACAAGTTCTGCGATCAACTTCTTCTGTCCGGCATATCGCTCTTGAGATGCATCCGCGCTAATTAAGTAGTGCCCTGCAATAGCCTTAAGGAAATCAACTTCGACCTTCTGCTCTCTCGGAATTTCAAGATTAGCGTTGTATCGCATTAAAGCGCCGGTGCCGTGAATCTCACGTGTGCGCATCTCTGCGGCGAGAACAAATCGACCAATTAATTGTGATGTTGAATCCTTTAATCGTGCAAGAGAGCGGTGTGATCGATCATAGGTACGCGGCCAGCATGAAAGCGCTTCCAGGCGAGTAAGTGCAGCAGCCACCTCATCTTTACTGGCATCGCTCTTGTAACTCGTCACCATCTCTGCATACAAAGTATCAAAATCCCGTTCGAAGTCAGAAACTTTTACAGTCCCGACAAAAATTGCATCTTCTAGATCGTGAACCGAGTACGCGCAATCATCAGACCAATCCATGATCTGAGCTTCAATACATTGACGACCAACAGGTGCACCTTGCCTGACCCAATTAAAAATTTCAACATCATCGTCGTAAAGTCCAAATTTGCGTGGATTAGTTGCACGAGGCCAAGGATATTTCGTTGCTGCATCAAGGCTTGCGCGAGTTAAGTTAAGCCCAACTGACTTTCCATTGGCATCCACCGTCTTCGCTTCAATACGAGTAAGCAATCTAAAGCTCTGTGCATTTCCTTCAAAGCCGCCAAAATCTTCTGCAAGTTCAGCAAGGGCTTCTTCACCGTTATGCCCAAATGGTGGATGACCTAGATCGTGTGAAAGACATGCTGTTTCAAGGAGATCAGGATCTGCGCCAAGTGATTCACCAAGTTCGCGACCAATCTGCGCACACTCCATTGAATGCGATAAACGAGTGCGTTGGAAATCGTTCTCCCAAGGAACTGCTACTTGGGTCTTTGCGGCAAGTCGACGGAGTGCTGCAGAGTGAATCACTCGTGCGCGATCGCGCATGAACTCTGTCCGACCAGCACGCTTGGCTGGTTCAAAGAAGAACCGCTCTTGATCGCTCTGGCTATAGGACATGGGCTTAGCCTAGGTGATCGCTGAGATGAATTCCTCTGCGCCCTAAAG
>JBIIRQ010000082.1:0-4383 GCA_044341445.1 Candidatus Planktophila sp. | reverse complement strand
CAGAACGGTAAAACAAGCTTCTGACACTGATTGGAGTGTTGCCGATGGCATGAATTTCACCGTCATAACTTTGACCGATTCACAAGGAATCAAGGGAACCTCATTTGGATTTGGCGCCCTTGATGCAACTATTGCCGGAAAGACAATGTCTGCCATTAAGCCCTTTTTTCTCGGACGAAATCCTTGTGACACTGAAAAGGCTCTCAAGGAGTTTGAAAATTTTGACCGTAAGTGGAACCACGTTCCTATTTACGCATACGCTCCTTTTGATAATGCTTGTTGGGATCTAAAGGGAAAGATCGCCAACATGCCAGTCTACAAAATGCTAGGTGCTGCGCGTGAGGAGATTCCGGTGTACGTAAGTTCTGGAGTTTTGCCTTCGGTAGAGGCTTACGTTGCAGAGTCACTCGATGCAAAAGCGAAAGGCTACAGAGGCTACAAATTACATCCACCAGGGATGGTTGAAGGCGGAAAAGTAGAAATGGATATTGCAGCTTACAAAGCAGTAAGAGCAGCAGTAGGGCCAGATTTTCCACTGATGGCAGATCCTGTTATTGGTCATGATTATGAAGAGGCTTTAAAGGTTGGACGAGAACTTGAGAAGTTGGATTTTCTCTGGTTAGAAGAGCCGGTTCTTGATATTGACTTTAATTCTTTGCGAAAACTTCGCGAGAAATTAGATATACCAATCATTGCGACAGAAGTTCTAGCGGGTGCAAATTATTCAACCGCCTTGTACATTCAAAAAGATATGGTAGATATTGTCCGAAGTGATGTTTCTTGGCGCGGAGGCATAAGTGCAGTTATGAAGACTGCTCACATGGCTGAGGCTTTTGGTGTCAGATGTGAATTACATACAACGATTTATCATGCTCTTGAAATGGTGCAACTTCATGTAGCTCTCGCAATTTCCAATTGCCAATTTTTTGAACTCTGCTATCCGACGGAACCTTTAGATTTTGGAACTAAAAACAAACTAGAAATTAAAGATGGCCTCTTACAAGCACCTAAAGGTCCTGGTCTTGGCATTGATTACGACTGGGACTTTATAGATAAGCATACGGTCGCTGTTTTCTAGCGACCCGAAGGCCTAGTCGCTGTTTTCTAGCGTTATGGGCGAGCGAGCATGTCCATGAATTCATTCACGGGGGTGCTGCTGAGCTTGTCGTAATCAAGGGAGAGAGCAAGAATTTTATCTTGCTGACCTTTATCGTAGATTCGATTGAGGTTGATCTTAAACTTCTCAATAAGCAGAGGAATTCCTTCTTTTCTACGGCGCGCGTGACCGATTGGGTATTCAACAGCTACTTCATCAAGGATGGTGCCGTCGTTGAGTTCGATTGTGATGGCGTTTGCGATAGAACGCTTAGCTGGATCGTGATAATCGGCTGTGTAGCTCGTATCTTCAACGCAGGTGATTTTCTCTCGGAGAGCATCAATGCGGGCATCTGATGCCACATCATCCTCGTAATCTCGCGCAGTTAAGCGACCAAAAATAAGTGGCACGGCAACCATGTACTGAATGCAGTGATCTCTATCGGCAGGGTTATTAAGTGGTCCCTTTTTATCAATGATACGAATACATGCTTCGTGTGTTCGGATTGTCACCTTCTTGATATCACCTGCAGAGAAACCTTTAGCCTTTAATTGAGAATGCAGGGTCATCGCTGCCTCAACTGCGGTCTGTGAATGGAACTCTGCTGGGAAGGAGATTTTAAAGAGGATGTTCTCCATGACATATGAGCCGTACTCACGTTGGAAGGTAAAGGAATTTCCGCGGAAAGAAGCATCGTAGAAACCCCAGATCTTTGCAGTCAGGGCGGTCGGATAACCCATCTCACCGGTGGATGCTAAGAGCGCCAGGCGAACCGCACGAGAAGTTGCATCTCCTGCAGCCCAGGATTTACGAGAGCCGGCGTTAGGAAAATGGCGATAGGTTCGAAGTGATTGACCGTCAACCCACGCTAATGACACTGCTGCCAGAATCTGATCACGAGTCAGGCCAAGCATTCCTGCGACAACGGCAGTTGAGGCGACCTTAACCAGAATGACGTGATCTATTCCAACTTTATTAAATGAGTTTTCAAGAGCAATACATCCTTGAATCTCATGGGCCTTAATCATCGCGGTAAGGACATCTTTAATGGTGAGTTTCTTATCTGTTGTGCGTGAGAGCCAATCCGCTGTAGCGAGGATTCCACCGAGGTTATCTGATGGATGACCCCATTCAGCTGCCAGCCATGTATCGTTAAAATCTAACCAGCGGATCATAGCGCCGATATTGAACGCTCCTTGTACTGGATCTAATTCAAAATTTGTTCCAGGGACCTTCACGCCATTTTTTACAGTGACACCAGGAGCTACTGGTCCGAGGAGTTTTGTGCAGGCAGGATATTCCAGAGCCTCTAAACCACAACCGAGTGTATCGAGTAAGCAATTCCATGCAGTCTCGTATGCGACTGGAGATTTAATCTCATACTTAATTACATAATCTACAATATCGATGATCTCTTTATCGTAGGGCAGGTTGGATTTTGCTACGTGCGATGACATTGTGGCTATCTCTTCTCTATTGGAATGAATTGCAGATCTTCTGGTCCTGTGTAATTCGCACTTGGTCTAATGATTTTATTATCAATTCTTTGTTCGATGATATGAGCTGCCCAACCTGTAGTACGAGCGATAACGAAAATTGGCGTAAAAAATGCCGTTGGGATTTTCATTTGGTTATAAGAAACTGCAGAGAACCAATCTAGGTTAGGGAACATGCTCTTGATTTCCCACATTACTGATTCAATTCTCTCTGCAATTGCATATAGTTGGGTATTGCCTTGATCTTCTGAAAGTTTGAGTGAGATCGCTTTAATAATCTCGTTACGAGGATCTGAGACCGTGTAGACCGGATGCCCGAAACCAATGACTACCTCTTTGTTGGCAACGCGTGCCCGAATATCTACCTCAGCCTCATCAGGGCTCGAATAACGTTCCTGAATCTCAAGGGCGACCTCATTTGCCCCACCATGCTTAGGTCCACGGAGTGCTCCGATTGCCCCGGTGATGGCCGAGTAGATATCGGATCCGGTTCCTGAAATCACGCGACCGGTAAATGTTGATGCGTTAAATTCGTGCTCTGCATAGAGGATAAGTGATGCGTGCATCGAGTCCTCCCAGAGCTTGCTGGGGGCCTGACCATGCAACATATGTAAGAAGTGTCCGCCGATTGAGTCATCGTTGGTTTCGATCTCAATTCTCTTCCCCGAATTAGCAAAGTGGTACCAGTAGACGAGCATCGAGCCGAGACAGGCAATGAGTTTATCTGCGATCTCCTTCGCCGCTGACTCGTTATGGTCATTATCTTCAGGAGTAACGCAACCAAGTGCTGAAACTCCAGTACGCATCACATCCATTGGATGAGCTGTTGCAGGGATTGCCTCAAGTACTGTCTTTACTGAATCAGGAAGCCCACGAAGCTTCTTTAGCTTTGATTTATAGCTTGCAAGTTCGGATCTTGTAGGCAGACTTCCGTGAATTAACAAATAAGCGACTTCTTCGAATTCGCAATGTGCCGCTAAATCCGCGATATCAAATCCACGATAATGAAGGTCGTTTCCGCTCTTACCTACGCTGCAAAGGGCGGTATTGCCAGCTGTGACTCCTGATAACGCAACAGATTTCTTAGGTTTAAAATCGGCCATTGTATTTTCCTCTCACTTTCCAACGCGCTGCTATTTATCGTCGAGCAATTGATCCAGTGCGTTCTCATAACTGTAGTAATTAATTCGGTCATAAAGCTCTTCACGAGTCTGCATGGTCTCTAGAACGCCAGACTGTGTTCCATCACGCCTGATGGCTTCATAAACATTCTCTGCCGCCTTATTCATTGCTCTAAATGCTGATAGCGGATACAGAATTATTTTTACTCCATGGGCAGCGAGTTCATCCCGCGTAAAGAGAGGTGTCATTCCAAATTCAGTAATGTTGGCAAGAATTGGCTTTGAAACCGCTGCGCTAAATTTGGTGTAATCCTCAAGAGTGCGAATCGCTTCAGGGAAGACTAAATCCGCTCCCGCTTCGATATAGGCATGAACTCGCTCGATTGCAGCATCGATTCCTTCGATTGCAATTGCGTCAGTGCGTGCCATGATTGAAAAATTATCATCTGTGCGAGCATCTACAGCAGCCTTAATGCGATCAACCATCTCGGCCTTAGAAACGACCTCTTTATTTGGACGGTGCCCACAACGTTTGGCTCCCACTTGGTCTTCCATATGCATTGCTGCAGCCCCAGCCTTGATCAGATCCTTGACTGTGCGGGCGATGTTAAATGCTGAGGCACCAAAACCGGTATCTGCGTCAACTAATAGCGGGGTATCGCAGACATTG
>JBIIRQ010000081.1:0-4414 GCA_044341445.1 Candidatus Planktophila sp. | reverse complement strand
ACAGTATTCATTAATGGAAAAGTCTGGAATCGACAGAATCCTAACTTTGATGTCAATGAGTTTAGAGCCGCGGTTGAAGCAGCAATAGAGTAATTCGAGAGTGACATCTCGAATGTTTATTCGCGCAATTCCTTCACCGAGTTCCTCCTATATCGAACTAGGGCCGCTAACGCTACATTTTTATGCTCTCTGCATCATTGCGGGAATCGCCGTGGCAGTCTGGTTAGGAGATAAGCGCCTTCGAGCAATCAATCCAGAGTTAAAGTCCGTTGTTGCAGATGTTGCTTTTTTTGCTGTTCCATCAGGAATTATTGGTGGCCGCATTTACCACGTGATCTCAGATCCTTCGGATTACTTTGGAAGAGGTGGAAATTTTCTCGATGCCTTTGCTATCTGGAAAGGTGGTCTTGGGATTTGGGGAGCTATATCACTCGGTGCGTTGGGCGCATATATCGGTTTCATGCGCGCAAAGAGATCTCGTCCTGACATTGATTTCCCGACTTTTCCACAATTGCTCGATGCCCTTGCTCCGGGAATTCTCATTGCTCAAGCTATTGGTCGAATTGGTAATTGGTTTAATATCGAACTCTTTGGCGCACCAGTGCAAGGCTGGTGGGCACTTGAAGTTCCTTTAACTTCGCGGCCTCGCGGTTACACCGAATTTGAAACTTTTCATCCGACCTTTGCATATGAAGCAATCTGGTGCCTTCTGATTGCAATTCTCTTAATTATCTTCACATCACGACTTCAGCGAGGCCAAGCTTTCGCACTCTATATCGCCTTGTACTGCCTGGGAAGATTCTTCATTGAAGGTGTACGGATCGACTCTGCCAATGAATTCTTTGGATTGCGCCAGAACGAATGGGTGAGCGTTGTTTTCGGACTCGCCGCACTTGTAATTTTCGCCAAATTACAGAAAAAGAGTTCAAAGATTTAATCCCTCAGGTACTCTTACCGACATGGGATTAGAGGATGTCTATCAAAGAAATCGTGAACACCGCGCACATCGCGCTGGTTGGTTACGGGCAGCCGTCCTTGGCGCAAATGATGGAATTGTTTCAACAGCAAGCTTAATGATTGGTGTCACAGCAGCCACTCCAGATGAAAGTGGATTTATTGTCACCGCAGGTGTTGCAGGAATTGTTGCTGGTGCAATGTCGATGGCAGTGGGTGAGTATGTTTCGGTTCGTTCACAAAATGATGTGGAAGACTCTGATCGTCATTTAGAGATTGAACATTTAGCGATAGATCCCGAAGGGGAGTTACTTGAGCTAACCCAGATTTATATGGAGCGAGGCCTCACACCAGAGTTGGCAAAGCAAGTTGCACAGCAGATGCACGATCGCGATCCGCTCGAGGCACATCTTCGTGATGAGTTAGGGCAGACACCACAGAGCAAGGCTCGCCCTATGCAAGCTGCCATGGCATCTGCCGCCAGTTTTACATTGGGAGGACTCGTTCCATTCGTTGGCGTTTTTGCTCCAACACCTGGTGCGATTGCTCTGAGTATTGTTGTATTTGCCCTCATTGGTCTTCTCTTCACCGGTATTACCAGCGCAAAGATTGCCGGTAAGCCAGCTATGGGCCCTACCGTCAGAGTGCTCATTGGAGGTTCGCTCGGCATGGTGGTCACAGCCGGAATCGGCCGACTCTTTCACATCACCCTTGGCTAAGACCGAAGAGCGCTTCACCTACCATCCTCGCCTCTGAGTTGATACCCTTTTCTTCGGGTCAGCGTTGTCCCGTTGATGTAACGGAACACGACAACAGGAGATTTATCCCATGGCTCTTCCATCGACATTTCCAGCAGCGCAGGGGTTATATAACCCTGCAAACGAACATGATGCCTGCGGTGTTGCGATGGTTGCCACTCTTAACAAAGTTGCAACACACGACATTGTTGCCCAAGCCCTGACCGCACTTCGCAACCTCGAACATCGTGGCGCAGCAGGTGCCGAACCCGATAGCGGAGATGGTGCGGGAATCCTTATTCGTATTCCAGATGCCTTTTATCGCGCCGTCACCGCATTCGATCTTCCTGCTGAAGGAAGCTATGCAACTGGAATCGCATTTATTCAAGAGGGTTCTGATCCCACTTCACTTATCCAGAGGCTAGCAAAAGAAGAAAATCTTGTCGTCATTGGATGGCGTGACTTACCTACAAATCCGATATCAGTAGGAGCAACAGCAAAATCGGTGATGCCAATCTTTAAGCAACTATTTGTTAAATCAGTTAATGGAGAGAGCGGAATCACGCTCGACCGCATGGCTTTTGCTCTTCGAAAGCAAGCAGAACACCAAGGGGAAATCTACTTCCCGTCATTTTCATCTCAGACAATTGTCTATAAAGGAATGCTTACCACTGGCCAGCTGGAAGAATTCTTTCCGGACCTCAGCGATGAACGTGTGGTCTCACCTTTGGCACTTGTTCACTCGAGATTTTCTACCAATACATTTCCATCGTGGCCACTGGCTCACCCATATCGCTTCATTGCGCACAATGGTGAAATCAATACCGTTAAAGGAAATCGTAACTGGATGCGTGCACGTGAATCACTTCTGGCAAGTGATCTGATTCCCGGTGACCTATCTCGCCTCTATCCAATCGTTGAAATGTCGGGAAGTGATTCAGCATCCTTTGATGAAGTATTAGAGCTGCTATACCTCGGTGGTAGATCATTGCCTCACGCAGTACTGATGATGATTCCCGAAGCCTGGGAGAATCACGCAACGATGTCGAAGAAACGTCGCGATTTCTACGCCTTTCACTCATCCTTGATGGAACCATGGGATGGACCTGCGTGTGTGACATTTACAGACGGCAACCAGGTAGGTGCGGTGCTTGATCGCAATGGACTTCGTCCATCCCGATTCTGGGTAACGCGTGATGGCCTTGTAGTTCTCGCATCTGAATCCGGAGTACTTGATTTTCCGGCAGACTCCATTGTTCGCAAAGGTCGCTTGCAGCCAGGCAAGATGTTTTTAGTTGATATCAACGCAGGTCGAATCATTGAAGATGATGAGATAAAGGATTCTTTGGCTGATGCTGCACCGTACGGGAAATGGATTGAAGATGGCGTCGTCAAGCTCTCTGATCTACCGGCGCGTGAGCACATCATCTATCCACACTCATCAGTACTTCGTCGCCAACGAGCATTTGGTTACACCGAAGAAGAGCTGCGCATCATCATCACACCGATGGCAAAGGGTGGGGGAGAAGCGTTAGGATCCATGGGAACCGATACGCCGATTGCTGCGCTCTCAAATAAGCCTCGCGTACTCTTTGATTACTTCACGCAACTATTTGCGCAGGTAACCAATCCGCCGCTAGATGCAATTCGCGAGGAGCTTGTCACCAGCTTGGCCGGATCTATTGGCCCAGAACACAATCTGCTAGATCCTGGCCCGCAATCCTGTCGCCAGATCAGCCTTCCTTTCCCGGTCATTGACAACGATGAGCTCGCCAAAATTATCAATGTCAATGCAGATGAGGATTATCCAAATCTTCAGTCATATGTAGTACGCGGACTTTTCCCTGTCTCAGGTGATGGGAACACGTTACGTATGCGCCTTGAAGAGATTAAATCTGAGGTAAGTGCCGCGATTGCAGATGGCGCGCGCATCATTGTTCTCTCTGACCGTAATGGAGATGCCGAAGACACTCCAATTCCATCACTCTTGCTCACAGCCGCAGTTCATCATCATCTCATTCGTGAGAAGACTCGAACCAAAGTAGGCCTCGTAGTTGAAGCTGGAGATGTTCGTGAAGTACATCATGTGGCACTACTTATTGGGTATGGCGCAGCAGCGGTAAATCCATATCTTGCAATGGAGAGCGCGGAGGATCTTGTCATTCAAGGAGTGATTACTGGAATTACTCCTGAGAAGGCAGTGCATAACATTATTAAGGCACTTGGAAAAGGTGTCCTCAAGGTAATGTCAAAGATGGGTATTTCAACGATTGCTTCCTATACGGGTGCACAAGTCTTTGAGGCGATTGGTATTGCTCAGGATGTCGTTGATGAATTCTTCGTTGGTACAACCTCTCGATTGGGCGGTGTAGACCTTGATGTGATCGCCGAAGAAACGATCAAGCGCCATCACATTGCATACCCACCTGGTGGAGAAGTCCCTGGAACTAAGCGACTTCCTATCGGTGGCGAATATCAATGGCGTAGAGATGGCGAACCGCATCTCTTTAATCCAGAAACTGTCTTTACTTTGCAGCACGCAACTCGCTCGAAAAGATACGACGTTTTCAAGCGCTACACAAAGGCGGTAGATGAGCAGAGCAAGGCGCTCATGACTCTCCGAGGACTCTTTGCCTTTAGTAAAAGTGCTGGCAAGCCGATCTCTATCGATGAAGTTGAATCGGTTGCAGATATTGTTAAGCGTTTTTCAACTGGCGCGATGT
>JBIIRQ010000080.1:0-4450 GCA_044341445.1 Candidatus Planktophila sp. | reverse complement strand
ACTGGACCAACAACTTTTGTCGAACTCATCATCGCCGAATCAAAAGCGTAAGCAGTCCGTAAGTACGTTGGTGGAACAATATCTTTCCACAATGGTCTTACCGAAAGATTAATTGGGGGAGCGGTTATTCCAAGAATAAAAGCTGAAATGAGGATCGGCCGTGCAGTATCCATTTGATTGAGATTTAAGACCAGAATTGTGTATGACGGAACAAGAATCCTCAGAGGCCATTTCTGTCCCCAACGATCCATAATGGATCCTCTGATTCCAGCAGTTGATGCGGTAGCAAGAGAGGTTAAACCAATTGCAAAGCCTGCAATTGCAAAAGAACCCGTGGCTTGCTCAGCCTTGAAGAAAATACCAAGCCCGAGCATGCCGTAGGCCAAACGTGCGGGGAAAGCGGCAATTCCAAGACGGATGACTTGGGGGAAAGCAAAGAGCTCTCGATAGCGCTTCATAGAGTGATTATCTTACGCAGGGATTTGCTGGCAGATGGGAGACCCGCGTACCCTTCACCTGTTCCTCAGGCAGATCGCTTGGGTCCTATTACTTATCTATCCCTACGGAGCTCACTTGTCTACATCACCAGTAATTGCAGTTAATGACATCGGATCAGCAGCAGACTTTCTTGCAGCAATCGAAGGCACAATCAGAAATTTCAACGACGGAGACCTCGTCGAAGGTACGGTCGTTCAGGTAGATCGCGAAGAAGTACTTCTTGATATTGGGTACAAGACAGAAGGTGTCATCCCTTCACGCGAACTCTCAATTCGCCACGATGCAGATCCAAATGACATTGTTAAAGTTGGTGACAAGGTTGAAGCCCTCGTCCTACAGAAGGAAGATAAAGAAGGACGCCTCATCCTCTCGAAGAAGCGTGCACAGTACGAGCGTGCTTGGGGAGAGATTGAAGGAAAGAAAGAGCGCGACGAAGTTGTTATTGGAACAGTTATTGAAGTTGTTAAGGGTGGACTTATCGTTGATATCGGATTGCGCGGCTTCTTGCCGGCATCCCTGGTTGAGATGCGTCGTGTTCGTGACCTTACTCCTTACATCGGCAAGCAGGTTGAAGCCCGCATCATCGAACTTGATAAGAACCGCAACAACGTTGTTCTCTCACGTCGCGCATTCCTTGAGCAGACTCAGTCAGAGTCACGTACAACATTCCTTAACCAGCTTCAAAAGGGCCAGGTGCGTTCAGGCGTTGTCTCATCTATCGTCAACTTCGGTGCATTCGTTGACCTTGGTGGAGTAGATGGCCTTGTTCACGTCTCAGAGCTTTCTTGGAAGCATATTGATCATCCAGGTGAAGTTGTTGAAGTGGGCGATGAAGTAACTGTCGAAGTTCTCGAAGTTGATTTCGAGCGCGAGCGTGTCTCACTCTCACTCAAGGCAACCCAAGAAGATCCGTGGCAAGCATTTGCTCGCACACATACGATCAACCAAGTTGTTCCAGGTGTTGTCACCAAGCTTGTTCCATTCGGTGCATTTATTCGTGTTCACGAAGGAATCGAAGGACTTGTACATATCTCTGAATTAGCTGAACGCCATGTTGAAATTCCTGAGCAGGTAGTTGCAGTTGATGATGAGCTATTCGTGAAGATCATTGATATTGATCTAGAGCGTCGCCGTATCTCGCTCTCACTCAAGCAGGCTAATGAAGGAACTGAAGTTGAGATTGAAGCATTTGATCCAACTCAATACGGAATGGCTGCTCGCTATGATGCAGATGGAAACTTTATCTATCCAGAAGGTTTTGATCCTGATACTCAGGATTGGAAGCCTGGATATGAAACACAACGTGAAGAGTGGGAGCGTCAATACCAAGAGGCACAGGTTCGCTTCCTCGCTCACAAGAAGCAGAAGGCTGAGGCAAAGGCAGCTGATGCAGCTGGAGCAACAAGTGAAACTCCAGCAGAAGTTGCTGCAGAGTAAGTAACTCTTAACAGAAAGCCCCGCGCGAGTAATTCGTGTGGGGCTTTCTCTTTGCCCATATGGCAGAGGTAGGCTCTCTCCATGAGCGTTATCGCCCTTACGGGAGGAATCGGTGCAGGGAAATCAACCGTCGCACAGTTCTTTAGTGAGCTTGGCGCTGTCGTTGTTGATGCAGATCAACTTGCTCGCATCGCGATAGAGCGCGGTAGCGAAGGCTTTGATGAAGTGGTTACAGCTTTTGGCCAATCGATCATCAGCAACGGTGATATTGATAGAAAAGCGCTTGCAGCAATAGTCTTTAAAGATTCACAAGCGAAGGCAGATCTTGAGGCAATTATTCACCCGCGTGTACAGAAACTTTTCGCACAAGCGGTTGCAGAGTCTGATCCATCCATTCCTATGATCTATGAAATTCCGCTTTTAGTTGAAACGGATGCTGCTCGTAAATTTGATTTCGTCATCACCGTTGAAGCCGATGAAGAGCTTCGAATAAGTAGGCTTCTCTCAAGGGGAATGTTTATCTCAGATATCAAAGCGCGTCTTGCCAACCAGGCTCCAGCGGAGAAGCGCATCGCGATAGCCAATGCAGTCATAAGAAACGACGGAGATGATGACCATTTACTGCGCCAAGTCGAGAACCTATGGGAGGGTGCGCTAGCTGATCTCACATCAAAGCGATCACGCTAGTAGGCTAGAGCGATGTCACGTGCTGCAGATATCGCATCGGGCGGAGGACCTTTTCAGGTCATTTCCGACTACGTTCCCGCCGGTGACCAACCCCAAGCGATCGAAGAGATTGCGCGTCGCATCAACTCAGGTGAGAAAGATGTTGTCCTTCTTGGTGCTACAGGAACAGGAAAGTCGGCCACGACTGCTTGGTTGGTAGAACGCCTACAACGTCCGACTCTGGTACTAGCACCGAATAAAACTCTCGCCGCGCAATTGGCAAATGAATTTCGGGAACTACTTCCCAACAACGCAGTCGAATACTTCGTTTCATACTACGACTACTACCAACCTGAGGCATATGTACCCCAGACCGACACCTTTATTGAGAAGGATTCGAGCGTTAATGATGAGGTCGAAAGGTTGCGACATTCGGCTACTAACGCTCTTCTGACTCGCCGAGATGTCATCGTTGTTGCGACCGTTTCCTGTATTTATGGATTAGGCACACCTCAGGAGTACATCGATCGCATGATCCATCTCAAAGTGGGGGATGAGATTGAACGAAATGCACTTCTTCGCCGCTTTGTAGATGTCCAGTACAAGCGCAATGACATTGCATTCGAGCGTGGCACATTCCGAGTACGTGGAGATACGATCGAAATCATTCCGATGTACGAAGAGCTTGCGATTCGCATCGAAATGTTTGGCGATGAAATCGAGAAGATTATGACTCTTCACCCTCTGACGGGGGAGATACTTCGCGATGAAACTGAGATTCATATCTTCCCTGCCACGCACTATGCGGCTAGTCCTGAGACTATGAAGCGCGCCATCGGCGATATTCAGGATGAACTCCAGATCCAGCTCAATCTCTTCGAGAAGCAGGGAAAACTTCTTGAAGCTCAACGACTTCGCATGCGTACGACATTTGATATCGAGATGATGGAGCAACTCGGTTTCTGCTCTGGCATCGAAAACTACTCACGACATCTCGATGATCGCACACCAGGATCAGCACCACATTGCTTGCTCGACTATTTCCCAGATGATTTTCTTGTGGTGATCGATGAAAGCCATGTGACGGTTCCGCAGATCGGTGCCATGTACGAGGGCGATGCATCGCGAAAGCGCACTTTGGTAGAACATGGTTTTCGTCTACCGAGCGCACTCGATAACCGACCACTGAAATGGCCGGAATTTCTGGAGCGAGTCGGACAGACTCTTTACCTCTCCGCAACACCTGGTAAGTACGAAATGGAAAAAGTTGGGGGAGATGTTGTTGAACAGGTGATTCGACCTACAGGGTTGGTTGACCCCGCAATTATTCTCAAGCCAATCAAAGGTCAAATTGACGACCTCCTAGAAGAGATCAATATTCGCGCTGCCAAAAACGAACGCGTCCTTGTGACAACACTGACAAAGAAGATGTCAGAAGATCTCACCGATTACCTACAAGAGCGAGGGGTGCGTGTTCGTTATCTTCATTCTGAGGTAGATACTCTGCGACGAGTTGAGCTTCTGCGAGAGTTGCGAACAGGCGAATACGATGTTCTGATCGGTATCAACCTTCTTCGGGAAGGCCTTGATCTCCCAGAAGTCTCACTAGTTGCAATTCTTGATGCGGATAAAGAAGGATTCTTACGCTCTGCAACCTCGCTCATCCAGACTATTGGTCGTGCTGCACGAAATGTTTCAGGTGAAGTGCATATGTATGCAGATAACATCACGCGATCAATGGCGCTGGCTATCGATGAAACTAATCGTCGTCGAGCGAAACAGGTTGCCTACAACCTAGAACGCGGTGTCGATCCGCAACCATTACGTAAAAAGATTGCCGATATCACCG
>JBIIRQ010000079.1:0-4452 GCA_044341445.1 Candidatus Planktophila sp. | reverse complement strand
ATGATCAGCGACGCGATGAAGTCACCACAACTGTTGTTGATGGAGGAAGCGTGACGGAGAGATGGATACCTGTTGATCGTGTCGGTCTCTACGTCCCAGGAGGACGCGCGGTCTACCCATCAAGTGTGATGATGAATGTGATTCCAGCTCAAATTGCACAGGTTGCAAGTATTGCAGTGGCGTCACCACCTCAAAAAGAGTTCGGTGGATTACCTCATCCAACTATTCTTGCAACGTGCGCACTCCTTGGTATTGAAGAGGTCTATGCGATAGGTGGTGCACAAGCGATTGCGCTATTTGCCTACGGTATGGAGGATGTCTGCGATAAATGTGATGTTGTTACAGGTCCAGGCAATATCTACGTTGCGGCAGCAAAGAGAGCGTTGCGCGGAATTATTGGGATTGATTCAGAGGCAGGGCCTACTGAGATTGCAATTTTGGCCGATAGCTCTGCCGATCCAGTAAACGTCGCTGCAGATCTGATTAGCCAGGCTGAGCACGATGTAATCGCGGCAGCAGTGTTGATCACAGATTCGCCTGATTTGGCGCAGGCAGTAGAAATTGAATTGAAGAGACAAGTTCCACTCACTAAACATTCAGATCGAATTACTACCGCTCTATCTGGAATTCAGAGTGCTATTGCTCTTGTGAATGATATCGAGCAAGGTTTAGATGTTGTCAACGCATATGCTGCAGAGCACCTTGAAATTCATACTCGTAATGCACGCAGGGATAGCGCAAAGGTAAGGAATGCTGGCGCAGTATTTATTGGTCCGTTTACACCTGTCTCCCTCGGTGATTACTCTGCAGGTTCAAATCACGTGCTACCAACAGGGGGATGTGCCTGTCACAGCAGTGGTCTCTCTGTAGCAACATTCTTACGCGGATTACACTTTATTGAATATGACGAGAAAGCTTTTCGTGACATTGCCCAGACTGTCATTACCTTGGCGCAAGCAGAAGATCTCCCCGCACATGGTCAGGCGATGAGTGCCAGATTGGATAGACCATGACAGATTCACACTGGCCATCTTGGCTCCCCTTGCGACCAAGTCTTGCTCCCTTGTCGCCATATGGTGCGCCGCAGGTTGCCGCAGATGCAGCGCTGAACACAAATGAGAATCCATATTCATTATCACCGGCTCTCACCGATGCAATTGCCAAAAAGATCTCTGTGGTGGCAGCTACTCTTAATCGATACCCTGATCGTGATGCTCTCTCATTGCGCTCTGCCCTCGCCACCTATATCAATCAGCAATCCGCGATGCAATTCACCGCTGCGCAGATCTGGGCGGCAAATGGCAGTAACGAAATCATTCAATCTTTATTCCTGGCATGCGGTGGTCAGGGTGCTATTGGATTTGTTCCGTCATATTCCATGCACCCCCTCATCGCAAAAGTTACCTCCACGAATTGGATTGACGGAGAACGGGAGAGCGATTTTTCACTTGATGTCGATAGCGTGATTAATCAGGTCAAGAAGAATCCGCAAGGGCTCACCTTTCTCACTACTCCAAATAATCCAACGGGTGAAGCAATTAAGTTAGCTGATATTGAGAGAATCGCGCAGCACGTTACTGGGCTCCTTGTTGTTGATGAAGCCTATGCTGAGTTTTCCGATGAGGAATCAGCGGTCACTCTCATCGCGCAATACCCTCATGTAGTTGTGATTCGAACAATGAGCAAAGCTTTTGCTTTCGCCGGAGCCAGAGTGGGGTATCTCGTTGCACATCCATCTGTGATTGATGCCATGCTCTTAGTGCGCCTGCCGTATCACCTCAGCACTCTGACCCAAAGCGCCGCCCTTGTTGCACTCGATTTCAAGGATGAACTGCTCTCTGGAGTGAGAGAACTCAAAGCTGCACGAGAACGTCTTTCGGCATCCCTTAAGGAGATGGGTTTATCAGTTCTACCGAGCCAGGCAAACTTCCTGCTCTTTACCGGTTTTGCACACACATCTAACGAGCTATGGAAATTGATGCTTGATCGGGGAATTTTGATTCGAGATGTGGGATTATCGGGTTATCTACGCACAACAATCGGCACCGCCGATGAGAATAATAAATTTCTAAGCGCGCTACAGGAGTGCCTAGTGAAGGAGAGATCATGAGAACAGCACGAGTAGAACGAAAGACCAAGGAGTCCCACGTTCTCGTAGAAATTAATCTCGACGGTAGCGGCGAGATCAGTGTCGATACAGGTGTCCCTTTCTTTGATCACATGCTTTCGCAATTGGGTAAACACTCAGGCTTTGATCTCAAAGTAAAGACAGAGGGCGATGTTGATGTTGATTCACACCACACAGTTGAAGATACATCTCTCGCTTTTGGCCAAGCACTCCGTGAAGCGCTAGGGGATAAGAGCGGAATTCGACGCTTCGGCGATGCCATGGTCCCTCTCGATGAGGTATTGGTACAAGCTGCGGTAGATCTCTCCGGTCGCCCTTACCTTGTACATCGCCAACCAGAAATCGTGGAATTAATCGGCACTTTTGATACCACTCTCGGTAAGCACATTTGGGAATCAATCGTTGCAGAGGCGCGCATAGCACTACATATTCGCGTACTCGAAGGGCGTAACGCACACCATGTCTTTGAAGCTCAATTTAAGGCCGTTGCTCGCGCCCTTCGTGATGCAGTTGCAATCGATGGTCGAGTATCTGGTATTCCTTCGACAAAGGGTTCACTCTAATTTCAACGATTGCAATTCTTGATTATGGCTCTGGAAATATAAGATCTGCAGTAAGGGCTTTTGAAACATCGGGCCTCACTGTTGTACTTACATCAGATCCCAAGGTCGCACGAGAAGCTAAGGGCCTGGTCGTTCCAGGTGTAGGAGCGTTTGCAGCGTGTATGCAGGGATTACGAAACGTGAGTGCGCCCGAGATAATTTCAGCACGCTATGCAGATGCAAGACCCACACTTGGGATCTGTATCGGAATGCAAATTCTCTTCTCCGATAGCGATGAGAACGGTCTGCACGAAGGCATTGGTATTTGGAAATCTTCAGTACGCAAACTTGAAGCGCCAATCCTGCCGCACATGGGATGGAATACGGTGGAGTCAGCTACCGGCTCGACGCTCTTTCACGGCGTGGAAGGTGAATCATTTTATTTTGTTCATTCATATGCAGCTCGAAATATCACTTCAGGACTTGCCACGTATGCAACTCAAGGCCAGAAATTCTTGGCTGCTGTTGAAGATGGCTCGTTAAGCGCTACGCAATTTCACCCAGAAAAGTCAGGGCGAGCGGGCCTTGCGCTGATTAAGAATTGGAGCAAGTCCCTATGAGTTTCCTCGAACTTTTGCCAGCAGTTGATGTTAAAGATGGCCGTGCGGTTCGACTAGTACAAGGCGAACTTTCTCAAGAGAGCGTGTATGGCTCGCCACTTGACGTTGCTTTGGATTTTCAAAAGGCAGGCGCACAGTGGATTCACTTAGTAGACCTTGATGCAGCTTTTGGACGTGGTGAAAACGCCGCTCTGCTTGCAGAAGTAGTTGGCAGATTAGATATTGATGTAGAACTCTCAGGAGGAATTAGGGATGACGTCTCACTTGCACGGGCTCTGGCAACTGGTTGTCGACGCGTAAACCTTGGAACTGCAGCGTTAGAAGATCCCGAGTGGACATCTAAAGTAATTGCAGAGTTTGGCGATCAAATCGCAGTTGGCCTGGATGTCCGCGGACATATTCTCGCAGCGCGTGGATGGACAAGGGAAGGTGGCGACCTCTTTGAGACTATCTCTCGCCTTGAAGCAGATGGCTGCGCCCGATACATCGTCACAGATGTCACCAAGGATGGAACGTTGCAAGGGCCTAACCTCAATTTATTACGAGAAGTGTGCGCCGTGACTGATAAACCTGTAGTGGCAAGTGGTGGTATTTCAAGCCTTGCTGACATTGCGGCGCTCTGCGAGTTACAAAAAATCGGTGTGGAAGGAGCAATCGTTGGCAAGGCCCTCTACGCCGGCGCTTTCACACTCGAAGAAGCACTTCACGTGAGCCGATCATGACGCTTGCAACTCGAATTATCGCCTGTCTCGATGTGGATAATGGCCGAGTAGTCAAAGGCATTAACTTTACTGATCTTGTTGATGCTGGGGATCCGGTCGAGATGGCCAAGCTGTATGGCTCTGAAGGCATCGATGAACTTACATTTTTGGATATTTCGGCAAGTGCTACTAATCGTGAAACGACATACGAGGTCGTTGCTCGAACTGCTGAGCAAGTTTTTATTCCACTGACTGTAGGAGGAGGGGTCAGAACAGTTGATGATGTCGATAGATTGCTTCGCGCTGGAGCAGATAAAGTTTCAGTCAATACCGCGGCAATCGCCCGACCTGATCTCATCTCAGAGATTTCGCATAGATTTGGAAATCAGGTTCTTGTACTTTCAGTTGATGCTCGCCGTGCCCGAACACCGTCGGGCTTTGAGGTAACCACTCATGGCGGA
>JBIIRQ010000078.1:0-4465 GCA_044341445.1 Candidatus Planktophila sp. | reverse complement strand
GCGAATTCTTTCGTATGGCATGGCCTATCGTCGATATCTCATTTTCTTTCTCGCAACAGTTGTTGTTGATGCCTTTTTGATCGTATCCACTCCGTTACTACTGAGAAAACTTATAGATGATGGAGTACTTCCCAAAGATTCTGGGCTCGTGACGCAATTGGCTTTGGCCGTTGGCGCTCTTGCGATCCTGGATGCCATCATGAATGTCATCGGGCGCTGGTTTTCAGCTCGTATCGGTGAAGGTCTTATTTACGATCTTCGATCTGAAGTCTTTGCTCATGTGCAGAAGCAATCGATTGCATTTTTCACCCGCACGCAAACAGGCGCGCTTATCTCGCGTATTAACTCGGATGTGATGGGAGCCCAGCAGGCATTTACTGCAACCCTTTCAGGCATTGTCAGTAATGTGATTAGCCTGACGCTAGTCACTATCGCCATGCTCTTTCTCTCGTGGCAGATCACTCTCTTTTCACTCGCCCTCCTGCCACTTTTCCTGCTTCCCACCAAGTGGGTTGGGCGAAAGATTCAGTCATTGACGCGAGAATCTTTTGAGGTAAATGCCCAGATGTCGAGCACAATGACGGAGAGATTTAATGTTTCCGGTGCGCTGCTTGTGGCACTCTACGGCAAGAACTCAACTGAGAAAGAGTTCTTCCGTTCTCGAGCGCGGAAAGTGGCAGATATCGGCATTCAACTCGCTTTGCTTAACAGACTCTTTTTCATAGCGCTCACCAGCGTTGCTGCAATTGCAACTGCTTTCGCTTATGGAATCGGTGGCCATCTCGCAATTTCGGGATCAATCACCGTGGGCACAATGATTGCAATTACTGCTCTGTTGGCGCGCCTCTACGGACCGCTGACAGCGTTATCAAATATTCGAATTGATGTCATGACTTCACTGGTCTCATTTGAAAGAGTCTTTGAAGTTCTCGATCTCAAGCCTATGGTCGAGAGCAAGGTAGGTGCAATTGCTCTGGCACCATCGAAGCCAAAGATTGAATTTAAGGAGGTAGATTTTTCTTATCCGAAGGCAGATGAGATTTCACTGGCATCACTTGAGGGAATTGCTACTCGCGAAGTAGTTGATTCTGGTGAAATCCTGAGAAAGCTCTCCTTCACCGTTGAGCCAGGAACAATGACAGCTCTTGTAGGTCCATCCGGTGCTGGGAAAACAACAATTAGCGCACTCATACCGCGTCTTTATGATGTGACAGATGGATCGATAGAAATTAATGGCGTTGATATTCGTGATTACGATCTGGAGAGCCTTCGAATGAATATTGGTGTCGTCATGCAGGATGCGCATCTCTTTCATGAAACGATCGAAGAGAATTTGAAGTATGCCAAGCCAGATGCAACTCCTGAGGAGATGGAGGAGGCATGCCGTTCGGCTCAGATCTGGACATTAATCACTTCCCTTCCGCAAGGCCTATCTACGATGGTAGGCGAGCGTGGACATAGATTAAGTGGGGGAGAGAAGCAACGTTTAGCGATAGCCAGACTTCTTCTTAAATCACCATCCTTAGTCATTCTCGATGAAGCAACGGCTCACCTAGATTCCGAGAATGAAGATCTCGTTCAAATTGCACTGAAGAATGCACTTCAGGGTCGAACGAGTATCGTGATTGCGCACAGGCTTAGTACGGTGATGGATGCCGATCAGATACTTGTTATTCGAGATGGTGCGGTTGCTGAAAAGGGACGCCATGAAGAGTTAATTGGAGCGGGTGGAATCTACTCAGACCTCTTTAGTCGGCAGGACCTCACTGCTCGTTAAATCCATCTTTCTAATTAAGTAACGTCCGTAAACTATAAGAGCAGCAAAGAGAAGCCACTGAACTGCATATGCCAGATGCGGACCATCACTGAGTGAGGGAACTTCTGCGGGGGCACTTGGAACAAGTAATGGATCCGAACCAGATATCAGATCAAGATAATAATTCTCTGAATCTCATCCGGATTGTGCATTAAGGCGCGAAACAAGACCGCTTTCACCAGCGCCCGGGAGAGCAAAGAAAGAGCCGGAGGGCAGAGACGAGTCGAGCCTTAAGCGGGCACGAATAGAAACCATCCCGCTTGGTACTTCCGGTGTTGGCGGAACAACTGTGGCAGATGCGCCAGCTTGTACCCAACCGCGGTCTACCCACATCACCTTTCCCTGATCTGAAGTAAATCGCGTGAGAACTCCGTAACCGTATTTACCTTCAAAGTAGCGATTGCGTAGCAAGATTTGGTTTGTTGGATCGAACTCGCCGCTGGCTGTCACCGTCCGCCATTCATTAGCGTTTACATCTCCAGTAACCAATTCAAGCGCGCTCTCTGATTGCGAAATTCTTAACTCAATAATGTCGTTTCGGGCTTTACGATCTTCACCTCGATGAAACTGCCACTGCGAAGCCCATAAGCAACCTGCGATGAGTACCAGGGCGACAAAGGATTTAAAGTAGGGGTGAGTTTCGACCGGCTTAGTCACAACGGAAGTCTAGTTAGGAAAGCGAACGGGGCTTTTCATTGAGCAAGGCATCACCCGGTGTAATTGTCTCGCGTCCTGCATTTGCGATAACAACGGCGATGTATGGCAGCGTCACTGCTCCAGCCAATGCAAACCAGCGATAGGGGCTCGGTAAAACTACGGTGAGAATAAAACAGACCGTACGAATCATCATTGAAATGAGATATCGACGTTGTCGCCCCGCGAGATCGTTACTTAAAGATTTCGGGGCGCTCGTGACGTCAAAGACTTCCTCGCCACCTGCACTGCCGCGCTCCATATCGAAATCCTAGGCCCGAGTCGGCCTTCCAGCGACTTCAAATGCAGGTTACGCATAGGTAGCGAGGTAAGTTTGGCCCTATGAGTTCAATAGCTGTGGTGACGGGGGCAAACCGGGGAATTGGTTTAGCGATTGCTACATCCTTGAAAGCCAGTGGTGTCGACGTGATCGCTACATATAGAAGTGGAACAGCTCCAGCTGGGTTCAAATCCGTTGTGATGGATGTGACATCTGCAGACTCTGTCGATGCCGCTTTCTCACAGATCGAGGATCAGTGGGGAATTCCTGATGTCATTGTCATGAATGCTGGAATCACTAAAGACACCCTTGTTCTCCGCATGAGCGAAGAGGATTTCACTTCAGTCGTGGACGCAAATCTCAGTGGCGCATTTCGTGTGGCAAAGAGAGCGACAAAGGGACTTCTTAAAAACAAGCGAGGTAGGCTCATCTTTATCGGATCGGTAGTTGGCTCAGTCGGAGCCGCGGGGCAAGTGAACTACTCTGCTAGTAAGGCTGGCCTTGTAGGAATGGCGAGATCTTTCGCGCGCGAACTAGGAAGTCGTTCCATCACCGCAAACGTGGTTGCGCCAGGTTTTGTGGAAACCGATATGACGGCAGAGTTGGATGACAAACGCCGTGAAGAAATTGCGGCACAAGTTCCTTTGGGTCGCTTCTGCACCGCTGAGGAAATTGCCGATGTGGTTACTTTCTTGGCATCGGAAAAGGCAAGTTACATCACGGGCGCAGTGATCCCGGTCGATGGTGGATTAGGAATGGGACACTAACTATGGGAATTCTCTCGGGAAAAAATATATTGGTTACCGGCGTACTCACCGATGGCTCCATCGCCTTCCACGTTGCAAAGATCGCGCAGGAGCAAGGCGCAACAGTTGTCCTGACTGGCTTCGGTAGAGCACTTAGCCTGACTACACGTATTGCAGGTCGACTTCCGCAGATGCCACCCATTATCGAATTAGATGTCACAGATCAATCTCATCTAGATGGCTTGGCAGAAGAAGTTCGCAAGTATGTTCCACATCTCGATGGCGTCGTTCACTCCATTGGATTTGCACCTGAAGCTGCTCTAGGTGGAAATTTTCTTAATACCGCTTGGGAAGATGTAGCAACAGCCGTTCATGTCTCTGCTTACTCACTCAAATCTCTGACTCTTGCTTGTCGCCCTACATTTCTGGAAGGTGCTTCCGTTGTCGGACTTGATTTCGATGCAACTGTTGCTTGGCCGCAATACGACTGGATGGGAGTCGCAAAAGCGGCTCTAGAATCAACCGCGCGCTACCTCGCCCGTGATCTTGGAAATGAGAACGTACGCGTTAATCTTGTTGCTGCTGGTCCTATTCGTACGATTGCCGCTAAATCCATCCCCGGCTTTGATGAATTTGAAAAAGTATGGAATGAACGCTCGCCGCTGGAGTGGGATGTAACCGACCCACTGCCTGCAGCGAAGGCAGTAGTCGCGCTACTCAGTGATTGGTTCCCCAAGACGACCGGGGAGATCATCCATGTAGATGGTGGGCTTCATGCGATGGGCGCATAGAGATAACTCTCTCTTCATCCTTGCTGTACTTCTTCCATTAGTCGCAGGATCGATATTTGGTGTTCTCGAGCAGCGATCAAGCGCTCCAGCTCCGCAAGTCAAAGTTGTCAACTACGCAAAATTTCGACAATGCTTTGAT
>JBIIRQ010000077.1:0-4520 GCA_044341445.1 Candidatus Planktophila sp. | reverse complement strand
CACCGATTGGTTCACGGCGTACAAAAGAAGTCATGCCGCGCATATATTCACCAGCTGATTTACCTTCAAGATTTCGGGCAGCACCTGCAAAGAAGCGAATCTGATCAACCATTGGAGGAACTTCCTCTGATGCGGTTAGTCCGAGTGGCTTTCCGCAGTTTTCAGACTCAATCGCGACAAATTCTTCTGCGCGAGACTCGATTGCATCTGCAATTTTTAGGAGTGCGCGCTGGCGCTCTGATGGAGTTGAATCTCTCCAGCCCTCAAAGGCGGCGGCAGCGGATTTCATAGCGAGATCAACATCGGCGGCATTGGACTTGGGAGCAGTAGCAAAGGGTGTAGCGGTGGCCGGGTTAATCAGCGTTGTGGTCTCACCCGATGATGAGTCAACTGATTTTCCATTGATGAAGTTAGATAGCTTTTTCATGAGTTATTCCTGCCCCTTAGTTGCTCGAATTAATTGATCGCCGTGATCGAGAGGATGCTTTGTGTAATTTACCAACCACTTTTCAATCGTAAACTTTCCGCTCTCGGAATGCTCCCCCGATTTTACTAAATCAGATTCTTCTAAACGCTTAAGTACATCAAGTGAGCCTGCGCGCACCGCTGCATAAACTGCAATTGAATTCTCTACTGGAGAATCTTTATAGCCGAGCTTTTCAGATTCGGCCCATGCACCTTCGTCATAACCCTGGATCACCCTTCCCTCGGGTTCTGCCACCAATCGCCGAAGTCGTGCATATGACTGCGCCTCAGAATCTGCAACATGGTGAATGATCTGTCGAGCAGACCAACCATTTTCATGGTGCACATCTAATTGTTCTGATGCCACACCGCGCGCGAGATTGAGAAAAAATTGAGTGGAACTTTCATACGCTGCTGCCGCTTCACGGATATCCATGGAGGCGAGTCTACTTATTCTTTTCCCTTTTCGGCAGCGGCCAATTGACCACACGCCCCATCGATCTCCCGGCCGCGAGTATCACGTACCGTTACCGGAACTCCATAGCTTTCCAGGATTCGTACGAATTCCGCTTCGTCCTCACGACGAGAAGCGGTCCATTTCGAGCCCGGGGTTGGATTGAGCGGAATCAGATTGACATGCGCGTTACGGCTTTTGAGTAAGCGCCCCAGTAAATCTGAGCGCCACGATTGATCGTTGATATCTCTAATCAGTGCGTATTCAATGGAGTAGCGGCGGCCAGTCTTCTTCTCGTAAGCATCAGCTGCAGCCAAGACTTCGCGAACATTAAATCGATTATTAATTGGTACCAAGGTATCGCGTAGTTCATCATCTGGGGTATGAAGTGAAACAGCTAATGTGCAGTTAATGCCTTCATCCATCAATTTTTCAATACCGTTAACAAGTCCCACCGTTGAAACGGTAACTGATCGCGCACTAATGCCCAGACCATCAGGATTTGGATCTACGATGTTATGAAGTGTGCGGACAACGGCGTTGTAATTAGCAAGTGGTTCTCCCATACCCATAAAGACAATATTTGATAATCGCGTAGGGCCCCCAGGTAGTTCGCCATCGTGGCAGGCACGAGCTGCGGCAACAATCTGTTCTGTGATCTCACCAGCTGTGAGATTTCGCGTAAGACCGGCCTGTCCGGTAGCGCAAAATGGGCAATTCATTCCGCACCCTGCCTGGGATGAGATACAGACAGTTACACGATCGGTGTAGCGCATCAGAACAGATTCAACGAGAACTCCATCATGGAGTTTCCACAAATCTTTTCTCGTCATTCCCCCATCAGTTGTTCGAGTTGTTACAAGCTCGATCAGTTGCGGCGTAAGTGCCGCTGCGATCGTCTCGCGCTGATCTGCCGGGATATCACTCCACTGCTCAGGTTTGTTGGATAGATGAGAGAAATAATGTGTTGCTACTTGTGATGCGCGAAATGGTTGAAAGCCAAGTTCGGCCGCCCATATTTTGCGCTCTGCAGGCGAGAGATCAGCCAGGTGCTTAGGCGCTTTCTTCTTCTGCACTGGTTCATCAAAGACTAGCGGGATCTCAATCATGAGAACCGTTTGACGAGTTCGAGTGCGATATAAATTGCCGGGGCTGAAAATATTGCAGAATCGATGCGATCAAGTACTCCACCATGGCCAGGCAACAAGGTCCCCATATCCTTGAGCGACATATCTCGTTTCATCGCACTTTCAATGAGATCGCCACATGTTGCAGTAAAGACAGTCATCAACCCTGTGGCAATTCCATAGCGATAATCACTCTCTAGGATGTAATGAAAAGCCAGTGCTCCACCTACGGAATTTGCAATAATCGAGCCGATAAGACCTTCCACAGATTTCTTTGGGCTGATATTCGGTGCAAAGCGATGCTTTCCGATCAGAACACCAACGAGATAACCAAAGGTGTCGTTGCAGCCAATCAGAACAAGAAAAGTCATTACCGCTGCAAGTCCATTATCAGGACGGGCGATCAAGATAATGAAGCCGCCCAAAAATGGCAGATAGAGAAGTGCCAGCGCAGTTGAGCTGGCACGTTTAATAAAATTTTCAGTGCCGTGCCTGAGTGAGAGTAAGAGGATAAGTGTGAAACTTGCCGCAGTTGCAACTGCCAATCCATTGATCCCTGCAAACCAGGTAGTCATGGATATTGCAAAGACTGCAACTGCCAGAGTTCTAAATGAGTTTACAAAACCTATCGAAGTAAAGGCACGTGAGAGTTCTTGGATAGCTAAAATCAAAGCGATCGAGACAAGGCCGGCAAAAATTACCCGTTCAAAGGCAAGTGATAGCCAGATAAGGGCGATGAGGCCAAGACCGACAAGGATGGATGGAACCAACTTGCGACCTGCGCGCTCGTTGATCGCCTCATTAAAAGAATGTAAATCACTCACAGGGATTTAGGAACTCTCTAGACTTCTAGAAGTTCAGTCTCCTTATGCTTAAGAAGTTCATCAATCTTGGCGACGTGATCTGCAGTGACTTTCTCTAACTCTTTCTCGCCACGTGCGACATCATCTTTTCCAATATCGCCATCTTTTTCCAATTTTTCCATCGCTTCTTTTGCATGGCGACGGATATTGCGCATTGAAATCTTTGAATCTTCAGCTTTAGTCTTAGCCACCTTGATGTAATCCTTACGGCGCTCTTCCGTTAACTGCGGGAAATTCACGCGGATTACAACGCCATCGGTCTGGGGGTTAACGCCAAGATCTGAATCGCGGATCGCTTTTTCAATCCCGGTCATAGCGCCTTTATCAAAGGGTGAAATGACAGCCATTCGTGACTCAGGAATCTGAATTGTCGCCAGCTGAGATAGAGATGTGTAGGTGCCGTAGTAATCAACCATGATCTTGTTAAACATTGCAGGATGAGCTCGGCCAGTGCGAATGGCGCCGAAGTCATCTTTTGCTACCTCGACAGCCTTATTCATCTTCGATTCAGCATCGGCTAAAAGCGTTGCTATATCTGCCATGGTTTTTCCATCCCGTCCATAGAGGTCTTAAAGGTATCAACTTGTTGCTTATGCAACGAGTGTTCCGATCTTTTCGCCACGAACCGCACGGCCGATATTGCCTGCAGCCATCAAATCAAAGACCACGATAGGCAGTGAGTTCTCCCGGCAGAGGCTAAAGGCTGCAGCATCTGCAACGGCCAAGGATTTCTGAAGGACCTCATCGTAGGAGATCGAGTCGTACTTAACTGCCGTCGAATCTTTACGAGGATCTGCGTTATAGACGCCATCCACGCCGCTCTTTGCAAGAAGTAGCGCCTCTGCGCCAATTTCAAGTGCGCGTTGCGCCGCAACGGTATCGGTTGTAAAAAATGGCATTCCCGCACCAGCTCCGAAAATTACAACACGACCTTTTTCGAGGTGACGTATAGCGCGGCGTGGAACATATGGCTCTGCAACCTGTCCCATAGTGATCGCTGTTTGGACGCGAGTATCAACGCCCTCTTTCTCAAGAAAATCTTGTAGCGCTAAACAATTCATCACGGTGCCGAGCATTCCCATGTAATCGGCGCGAGAGCGCTCCATACCGCGCTCTGAAAGTTCTGCTCCTCTAAAGAAGTTACCGCCACCGACAACAATTGCGATCTGTGTTCCCTCGCGGACTACCGCTGCGATCTGCTTTGCCACATCGGCTAGAACATCGGGATCAACACCGATGCCTTTCTTGCCACCAAAAACTTCACCAGAAAGTTTAAGGAGCACCCTCCGATACGAACCTCGTGTACCGGGCATTGGGTGCTCCTTTCGCTTACTAATACTTCTTCGGTTAAGTCTACTGACCTACGCGGAAACGGTGGAACTTCTTGACGGCGGTTCCTGCCTCATCAAGGATCTGCTGCACAGTCTTCTTAGCATCTTTGGCAAATGCCTGTTCGAGCAAGCTGACTTCCTTAACAAAGCCGGTCACGCGACCTTCGATGATCTTTGAAAGGGAGGCTTCTGGCTTCCCCTCTTCGCGCGCTGTCGCTTCTGCAACACGGCGCTCGTTCTCGATCAAATCTGCAGGTACGTCATCACGGTGAACAAACTT
>JBIIRQ010000005.1:0-15527 GCA_044341445.1 Candidatus Planktophila sp. | reverse complement strand
GGCGGTGAACACACCCCGCGAAATCTCATGATTCGGGCAGTCAAGACTGGTGCGCCCGTTGATCCGATTGAGATTGCACGCTATGAAGAGATGCTCTCGCTCTGGAAGGTAAAGCCTGCCCTCGCATGTCTTCTGAACCCGTAGACTTACTCCATGTCAAAGGTTCTTGCATCACTGCCAGTTGGTGAAAAAGTAGGTATCGCATTCTCTGGTGGGCTCGATACATCAGTTGCCGTTGCCTGGATGCGCGCAAAAGGTGCCATTCCATGCACATATACGGCAGACCTTGGTCAATATGACGAGAGGGATATCGATTCAGTTCCTGTCCGCGCCAAAGAGTATGGCGCGGAAATTTCACGGTTGATCGATTGTAAAACTCCATTAGTTGAAGAAGGATTGGCAGCGCTAGCGTGCGGTGCTTTTCATATTCGCTCAGGCGGCAAACAGTATTTCAATACAACACCCCTTGGCCGCGCAGTGACCGGAACTCTTCTAGTTCGTGCGATGCTGAGCGATCAGGTGGATATCTGGGGCGATGGATCAACGTATAAAGGTAACGACATCGAACGTTTTTACCGCTACGGACTTCTTGCAAATCCAAATTTAAGAATTTATAAGCCTTGGCTTGATGCAGATTTTGTCCGCGAACTTGGCGGACGGAAAGAGATGTCCGAATGGCTCGTTAAACATAATCTTCCTTACCGCGATAGTACTGAAAAGGCTTACTCCACAGATGCCAACATTCTTGGCGCTACCCATGAAGCAAAGAATCTGGAGAGCCTTGATGCCTCAATAGAAATTGTTGACCCAATTATGGGCGTTCGATTCTGGGACGCAGATGTGAAAATCGCTAGCGAAGATGTAAAGATTGAATTTAACCAAGGTCGCCCAGTCGCACTTAATGGCAAGCGATTCGATGATGTTGTTGCGATGATGAATGAAGCTAACGCTATTGGTGGTCGCCATGGACTTGGAATGACAGATCAAATCGAGAATAGAATTATCGAGGCGAAGAGCCGCGGAATTTATGAGGCGCCAGGTATGGCACTTCTCTTTATCGCCTACGAGCGGTTGCTTTCAGCGATTCATAATGAAGATACGATCGCAAATTATCATGCAGAAGGAAGGCGCTTAGGTCGTCTTCTCTATGAAGGACGCTGGCTTGATCCACAATCACTGATGCTCCGTGAATCGCTACAACGATGGGTAGCATCTGCAATCACGGGCGAGGTCACGCTACGACTCCGCCGTGGTGATGATTACTCAGTCATTGCGACATCAGGTCCACACCTGAGTTATCACCCAGATAAGTTATCCATGGAACGGACAGAAGATGCCGCTTTTGGTCCGACGGATCGTATTGGCCAATTAACCATGCGTAATCTTGATATTGCAGATACCCGTGAAAAACTTGAGATGTATCGCTCCCAAGGGCAGCTCGGGCAAGGCGAATTCACTTTGATTCGCGAAATCGATAATACATAAAGTCAATCAATGGTTAGGATTCAGTTATGAAAAAAGTTGCTCTCGTTCTAGCGCTCTCACTCATTGGCCTTACGGGCTGTTCAGAAATTGGAGATGTCATGTCCACAAATACTCTCATTCCAGTCAGCACAACCGCGGGTGAGGAACCAACTATTGGAAAGATACCAAGTGGGCCTGCTCCGACAGAGCTTGTCGCAGAAGATGTGATTGTTGGAACTGGTACAACAGTGGATGCAAATTCAACGTTAACCGTGCATTACACGCTGATGCAATGGTCTGATGGCGCAATTCTTGAATCTTCATGGAGTAGTGGAAACCCAGCGACATTCCCACTCATTGATGTGATTGCTGGATGGCAACAAGGGCTAGTTGGGGCCAAAGTTGGAACACGTCGGTTACTCGTGATTCCACCCGCACTCGGTTACGGTCCATTAGCTGGCCATCCGCTCGAGGCTCAGACCCTCATCTTCGCAGTCGACATCATTGCAGTCTCCTAACCTGAGGCACTATGTCGCTTCTCCATGCCCTTGATCTACTCGCTGTCTTTGTCTTTGCACTTGTCGGTGCTCGCGTAGCAGCAGATAGAGGTCTTGATTATGGAGGAATCGCACTCGTTGCAATAGCGGCATCAGTTTCAGGCGGAACTCTTCGCAATATATTTTTAGGTCTTAAGCCAATATTGATTACAGATCCCTGGGTAATCACAAGTGTCGTTGCCGCAGTGGGAATTACCTTAAGTGTTCGCCGCGTTACTCGGATTGGCAAGACGCTCTTGATTATGGACACCATGGGGTTGGCGATTGCTACCGCATCTGGTGTTCAGTTAGCTTATAACCTGAATAGCCCTTGGTTTGCAACGATTATTCTCGGCGTCATAACAGCGATCACCGGAGGATTACTCCGCGATCTTCTCTGCCAGCTTGAACCTGTGGTTTTGCATCGCGAAACGATTGCAACCTCATCACTGTGTGGTGCGGCAGCTTTTGTTATCTTGATTGAATTCGGTGTTCTGGTCACTGCGGCAACGATCATTGGTGGAGTTGTAGTGGCTCTCGTACGAACACTATCGATTCACTTTGATCTCAATCTGCCTAAATTCAAATAAGTTAACTTTTGAGTATTGCTAGCGCAATCGAAAAATCTCGCTCAAAGACCATCAATGATGGACCCTGCAAGGTTTGTGTCAGCGTAGCCTTGATATTTGAATCCTTTAACTTAAGTAAGGCCATCTCTGCCTCGATGTAATTACCTGGAGTCGGAAGCGCCTTGAGCAACCCATACTCATCTTTCTTTCCCGCGCTAATAGGTGTGATGATCAGCTTCTTGTCATTAGATGAAAATGCCCACTTAAGAAAGAAGATCAATATTCCTACTGCAACAAATCCACCAAAGGATGAGAGAAAGAGCGCATTATCAATACCGCCTAACATTCTGCCCACCTCATGCGCTGATTACACCCGTTGCGAGCAAGATCAAAATGAGGGTACCTAGGGCGATTCGGTAGATGATAAAGGGCATAAAACTTCTTGTGGCGATGAACTTCATCAGCCATGCGATCACCGCATATCCAACAAGAAAGGCAACCAAGGTTGCGCCGAAAGTTTCGATCAAGGTATAGGGCGCGTTGCTATCTCCATCGCTGATTGCACCCTTAAGTTCATAGAAGCCACTTCCGAAAACAGCAGGGACTGCAAGTAAAAATGAATAACGCAGCGCACTTTCGCGGGTATAGCCAAGAACTCGCCCCATAGCGATTGTGGCACCTGATCGCGAGACACCAGGTACCAGCGCAAGTGATTGGGCAAAGCCGTATGCAAATCCATGTCCACTTGAGAGCGTAGATAAATCTCGTTGGCTTCTGCCGAATTTATCGGCCAGCCCAAGGATGATTCCGAAGACAATCATCACAATTGCAATGAGCCAGAGAGATCTAAATGTGTTACGAATATTTTCCTGGAAGGCATACCCAAGAACCACGATGGGTAGTGAACCAAGAATAATGAGCCATCCAAGACGCACATCTTGTGCTGATTGCTCAGCGCTATCTCGCCGAAGTAGAACCCGACCAATCCATGCCGATGCGATCCTCCAGATATCTCTTCTGAAATAAATAAGGACCGCCAACTCGGTTCCAATCTGAGTGATAGCGGTAAAGGTCGCACCGGGATCGCTGGCACTTGGTAGAAATTCACCAGCAAAGCGAAGGTGAGCGCTAGATGAGATTGGTAAGAACTCAGTCAGACCCTGGATTAGCCCAAGGAATAGCGCTTCAAACATGCGCTAAGTATGACATTAACCATGCGAAGCAGGTTAGTGGAGGTGACTGATATTGCCCCTGAATAATGATAGTTTTTCATCTATTGCCAGATAGATCGAGGTTAAAACGATGGATAAGAATCGCGAAGATGCCGGGCATGAGTATTTTTCGCAACTCTATGGTGCTACTTCGATAGAGGGAGAGCCTCAACAAACAGTTTTTGATAAATGGCGCGACAGACTTCTCGTGAATACATACCGCAAATACAGCACCAGTAAACTCACCGATTCAGATGTGCTCGATGTCGGATGTGGTTATGGCTGGCTCTTAGATGCATTTGAAGGTGCACACAGCCTCTGTGGAGTCGATATTGCTCACCACGCAGTAGAGGTTGCAGCGCGACGCAAGCCTGAAAGATTCTTTAAACAAGGCGATTTACACGAGCCGAGTCCATTTAGAGAGAAATTCGATTTAATCTTGGCGATTAATATCATTGAACATCTCTCAGATCCCGAAGCCGGTATTCGATCCATAAGGGATTCAGCTAAGCCCGGAGCAATTGTTCTTGTACACATGCCTACAATTTCAAATTGGCTCACCCGTTGGGAATATTCCAAGCTCTATGATTCAGATCCAACTCACATTTATCGACCATCCGGGAAGAGTGTCCGTAAGTTATTCGAAGCCGATGGCTTCCAGACCTTACGCGATTCATACCTGCCACATTTCCCAGCGTTTCTCACCAAAGTATGGCCAATTCATCCGGCATACCTTGCGGTGTTCAGAAAAAAGTAACTCTACGTAGCGGTTACTTCCTGCGAAAAAGCTTTCTCCCAAAAAACTGAAGGCGTACAAGAAGTTTAGATTTAAAGCTGCCAGGCCCCTTGGGTAGTTCAAAAGAATTTTCGATAATCGGCGTTGTTCTCTGCAGAGCTTCGTAGAAATTTTCCATGGTTATCTCGTTGGATTTATTCGAGGAATCCTCAAAGGACTTTACCTTCGAAATTGACCTTCCCCCACAATAGGCGCAGAACTGGCTGTCATCGGCCACGCTCTTCTGACATTGTGGGTTCAAACAGATAGCCATGTGGTTTTCCATCTCCGTATTGAGAAATTGATAGATTGACCTTGTGCCAAAATCTTACAGTCACAAAGCCGGACGTGCTCGCGTACTCCGTCGAGTTACTTCACTGCTGAGTCTGACTTTAATTCTTTCATTGTCGCCTCACTCTGCACATTCAAACGATCTGCGAATTTGGGACACTCTGCAAGGCACCACGCCAAAAGGTTATGTTCTCTTGCTCCGACATAGTTATGCACCGGGTGTTGGTGACCCAGCAAACTTTAAATTAGACGATTGTTCGACTCAGCGTAACCTTTCTCAAGAGGGGCGTGACGATGCCAGAGAGATAGGGGAGTGGCTCAAGCGCAGAGAGATTAAGATCGCACGAGTGGAATCAAGTAGATGGTGTAGAGCGAAAGAAACTGCCGAGCTCCTTGATATCGGTAGGGTCAGGCCCAATCGAAATCTTGATTCACTCTTTCAGGAAAGTGATCTGATAAACCATCCGCAGACGTTGAAGGTGAGAAAGCAGATCCGAGATTATCGAAATAAAAGGGGTCTACTCGTTCTTGTCGGGCACTTTGTAAATATCGCAGCGCTGACAGGGGTTGGCGTTGATTCCGGTGAAGGCGTGCTTGTTCGCGCCGATGGCAAGGGCGTTATCAAGGTTGTCGGCAGAACACCGGCACTGAACAGGGGTTGAGAAAATCACTTAACTGCGAGTTAAGATAATTCTCCAGTGATTTCGTAGAGATAATCATGAGCATCTGGAGTGAAATCAATTCCCGCACCGATTCCTGGTGGTGGTGTGAACCAGCCATCAATCGGAGCGTGGATGCCAGAAAAAATTGGATCTGGGTTTGGCTTGTTGAATTCCCCAAAGACAAAGTACTCGGCATAAGGGATACCAACTTCAGCAAAGATCAACGCTAAATCCCAAGGACGAAGTCCTCCACCATGTGGAATGACAGGAATAGCTTTTGTTGAAGCGAGAGCACAGATCTTCTTTGACTCAGTGAGCCCACCGCACCATTGAATATCTGGCTGGAGAATCTCGCAGCCACGCACATCAAGGAGTTGCTGAAAACCGAAACGAGAATATTCATGTTCGCCGGTAGCAATCGCTGTGCTTGAAATCTTCTTATTCAGGACTGCATAACCTTCATAATCATCAGGAGGCAGAACTTCTTCGATCCACTTCAATCGATATGGTTCAAGCAGGGCAGCCATACGAATGGTGTATTCGACATCCCATGCCATGTAGCAATCAAGCATGATCTCTACATCCCAGCCGACCATTTCGCGAGTTTGCTTCACGAGTTCGACGTTACCGTTCATACCCTTACGTCCTGACGCAGGTCCATAAGGCATTGCAAGCTTATGCCCCATGAAGCCTTTGCCTTTTGTCTCAGCAATGTTATTACCCGTTAAGTAACACTGCACCGTATCTTTTGCAGCGCCTCCAAGTGAAACATAGAGTGGCTCTTGTCGTGATTTAGCAAGAAGATCCCAGAGCGCGTAATCAACGGCAGAGATTGCCATCACTGGTGTGCCTTTGCGACCGTAAGGCATCGATGCACGCCACATGATGTCCCAGTTGCGCTCGACTTCATGCACCTGGCGTCCGACTAATAATTTCTTAAAGTGTTGAGCAATAATCTCAGCAGAGGCGCGACCTCCGGCGCTCTCACCTAGGCCATAGCTGCCATCTTCTGCAATGACTTGCACAATTGTTCGCCCGCCCATTCCTAGCCACAATTCCCGATAAGCGCGGAACTCGGGGTGGATCGACATTGGATTAGCGATCTCGGTGCGAGAGAGCCAGCTCGAATTACTTCGATAGTGCTCGACTGGTGGCTCACCCTTCTTATATGGACCAGTAAGAAAGACCTTGATATCTGCAATCTTCATAACATCCCCCGATTAACTAATTAAAGCGCCGCCATCTACGGCCACCAACGAACCTGTCACCCATTCACTTGCATCTGAAATAAGAAAGACCACTGCCTTACCCAAATCCTCTGGAACACCCATTTGGCGCACGCCTGGGCGATCAACCCAAGGCTTACCCGTTTGCTTCTCGCGATCTGCGCGCTGTTTCACATTGATATCTGTGGCAACACCACCGCAGAGAATTGCGTTGACACGAATTCCTGTCTCAGCAATTTCGTGAGCCATCGCTGTAGTAAGTGAACTTAAGCCACCTTTAGATGAGATGTAATGAACTTGTTGGTTGCCACCGCGATAGGCAGAGACTGTGCTGATATTTACAATCGCCCCCTTCTTGCGAGGCTTCATATCTTTCACAGCGGCCTGAGAGAGGTAGAAGGGACCTGAAAGGTTTACTGCCAAGTGTCGATCCCATATCGCTGGCGTAATCTCATCAAATGCGGTGAAATCGCAGATGCCAGCGTTATTTACGAGGGCGTCAACGCGACCTTTATCTTTAACAATCTCAGCGATTACCCGTACACATTCACTTTGAATCCCGACATCACAGAGATAAGCAGAAGCTTTTCCGCCCGCAGCTACGATTTCAGCAATCATCTTATCTGCATGGACTTTTTCGCTATCGACTGGATAGATGATCGCAACATCACCACCTGCTGCAGCAACAATCCGCGAAATTCCGCTGCCGATTCCTCCGCCTGTAACAACTACTACTCGATCTTTCAGCGCATCAGGAGCGAACGCATGTGTCACTTCTCTACCCACTTCTCTTACTTGTCTGATGATTTACTTCTCTGATGACTTAGGGGGAACCTCGTCTTTCAGCAAATCATAGACCCTAGGAATCTTAAAATATAGACCAACGACAAAGCGAATAACAAACGATCCGATGAGAATTTCCGTCAGTGTGAACTGGTTGGTGAAAAAGGGAATAAAAAGTGCTGCAACGAAAGGAATTCCGAGAGCGAAGCCTATGTAAATATTTATCAGCATCGTTCTGCGCGCCTCATCGCCATAGCGAAAGAGGCCAAGCCAAATTCCTACATCTGTTCCGGCATTCAATAATCCAGCGAAAAGTGTTGCAATTAAAATCAGCTCAACACTCGGTGAGACCACAATCAGAAGAAAATAAATTGCTGAGACTGGCACGGTCCACGCGAAGATGGCATAACTTCCCATCTTCTTGTGTAACCCTCGCCAGAGATAGGTGCCGATCACCGCTCCAGCCGAGAGCATCATCGCCCAGAAGCCCATCCAACGGTCAGAGACTCCACGCTCATTAATGAAGTAAACCGATTGAAGTGGGGCGGCGATTGATGATGCGCTGACAATGAGAACGATTCCAAAGAGAAAGTACATAAATTGTTTCTCTGCCAGGATCTTCTTAGTGTCGAAATTCTCTCTAAATGTTTCGAGGTAGGTATGTGGGGAATCTGGGTAGATAATGCGCGAGATCACATAGATCTCTGTCAGACCAAGAGCGCCAGAGACGAAAAATACTGCGACATAATTAAATGGGAATGGTAGAAAGATCATCCCTAATCCGATGATCCCATTTGCTGATAGAGCGCCGATATTGGCAATTCTTGTTCGTGAATTAACAATCTGTGGTTGATGTTCTGCATCGACAACGATTCCGACAGTAGGTGACCAGAAGGCACCGAAGACGACGGTCGGTATGGCGCAGATACAGAACATCGCAACGGCTATCTCGGCCCGATTGTTATCAAAGAGCAGCGCAACAGCTGGCATAAAGAAGAAGATTCGCGATAAGACGCCACAAATAATCATCCAGCGCCGCTGTTGCACAATGCTTCTCAGATTAGCCACTGCGATTGGCCCCATAAGTAGCGGCCCTAAGGAAGTAAGCGCCACATAGACACTGATGAGCAGAATCGATGCATCAAGACGGATAAGAAAGGGAATTGCGAAAATAACCCATGCACCATTTGCTGCGCCTCCCCAGAATGCCTGGAGACGCATTAGTCGATGATTATGTTCCCTTGTTTCGTCTATATTCATAAGGCTAAATTAAATAGTCACCCCAATATATTTTTTCTCAAGGAATTCGTGAATGCCATCAAAGCCACCTTCACGACCTAAGCCACTCTCTTTATAACCACCAAAGGGAGCGGCGGGGTCGGAGATGACGCCTCGGTTGATAGCAACCATTCCAGATTCCATCGCCTCTGCGACTCTGATTGCTCGATCAAGGGAGCCCGAATAGATATAGCTGATGAGTCCGTACTCAGTGTCATTGGCAAGACGAATAGCTTCCTCATCACTATCTACTGTGACAACTACAGCAACGGGTCCGAAAATCTCTTCTCGCAGAATTGGATTATCTGAAGCGACAGTCATGACAGTTGGTGGATAGAAAGCGCCATCACCCTGTGGTTTTGCACCACCAAGGGTTAACTTTCCTCCTTGCTTGACTGAGCTATCTACAAGATCTGCAATCTTGTCGCGCTCTTTTACTGAAACGCTAGCGCCAAGTTGTGCACCTTCAGTTAAACCTGATGCCATTTTAATCTTAGACATCGCATCGGTGAGTTGTTCAGTAAACTCCTTTGCCACAGAACGGGCGGCAAAGAAGCGATTAGCTGCTGTACACGCAGCGCCACCGTTTCTTAACTTGGCAAGCATCGCTCCGGCAACTGCTTCAGGAATATTGGCATCATCGAGAACGATAAATGGCGCATTTCCACCAAGCTCCATAGATGTACGGATCACGCGATCAGCTGCCTGCTTTAACAATAACTTCCCAACAGGAGTAGATCCGGTAAAGGATAAGTTTTTAATTCGAGGATCAGCCAGTAATCGTGATACTGCCGGACCAGACGGTGTGGGAGTAATAACGTTGACAACTCCTGCAGGAAGTCCTGCGCGATGCAAAATATCAGCGATAGCCAAAGTTGTCAGCGGTGTCTCCATCGCTGGCTTAACAATTACTGTGCAACCAGCTGCAACTGCAGGGCCAATTTTTCGTGTTGCCATGGCAGCTGGAAAATTCCACGGAGTAATTAAGAGTGAGACTCCAACCGGCTGATGGGTAACGAGAATTCTCTTATCTCCACTTGGGGAATGGCGGAACTCGCCATTGACACGAACCGCTTCTTCGGAGAACCATCTAAAGAATTCGGCAGCGTAGAGAACTTCACCTTTAGCATCAGCAAATACTTTTCCGTTTTCGCGAGAGACTAAACGAGCTAAATCATCAGCTTCTGCAATCATGATTTCAAATGCGCGGCGCAGAATCTCACCACGAACGCGAGCGGGCATCTTTGCAAATGCCGGGAAGGCGCGATCAGCAGCATCTACCGCCGCATCGATCTCTTTATCACCGGCAATTGCGATTTCAGTAATGACAGAGCCATCACTTGGATCATAGACAGGATGACGATTGGGGGTTGCTACCCATTGACCATCTATATAGAGATCTGACCGAATCATCGTGCCCCTTGTTTCTACTAGAACGGATATTCTAAACTGCCACTAAATGGTTTATTGCGTACAACTCGGTTTTTTAGAGTTCCAAGTGTTGTCATTTCAAGTGTGATGACATCACCCGGATTAAGGACTTTATCCTGCTCTGCCCCAGATCCATCTCCGACAGTTCCTGATCCAAAGACTTCGCCGATCTGTAGCTCTTCATTCCACGATGCGTAAGCGATCATCTGCTCAAATTTCCAGTGCATCTTGCTTGAGGAACCATTAGTCCATTGCTCACCATTGATCCAGCACTTCATATCTAGCGCATATGGATCGGCAATCTCATCTGCTGTGACTAGCACGGGGCCCAGGACGTGAGCACCGATAAAGTCCTTACCCTTTGCTGGCCCTAGACCCACGGTCATCTCTGCAGATTGAATAGCGCGAGCCGAGAAGTCGTTATAGATCGTGTAACCATAAATATGCTTACGCGCATCATCTACCTTGATATTTGCTCCGCCCTTACCGATGACTATTGCAAATTCAAATTCGAGGTCTAGGAATTCGGCATACTCTGGAAATTCAATCTCCTGACGATGAGCCCCAATACTTGAAGGATTTCCCTTGTAATACACGGGACGGCGATACCACTCATCTGGAATTGGCCGATTGAGCTTAGGAAAAACATTGAGAAGGTGATCCTCAAAAGCCATAAAGTCACGCAATAGCGGTGGCTTGATGATGGCCGGCAAGTGCGTGATATCTGATGCGCTGTAACGGATCGCTTCCTTAGTTGGCGACTTATCCCAGCCTTGAGCAAGTGCAGCATCGACCGCGTTCTCTGCATGCTCTCTGGCACGCCCCCCACCTTCGATAAATCGAAGAGTAGATGGTGGGCAGAGAACGTCGGTCAAACGCTGGGCTTCTTCATTGCTTACACCTTGTGACGACAAAAGCGCATGAGAGGCAGATGTAAGGTCAATGATCTGACCACTGTCAGCATCGCCTTCCACCAAAGCACCGAGGTGACGGCGCTTTCCTTCAGACGTTACTGTTTCAAAGGCTAGTAACTTCATTAGCCAATAAGCTGCGTGTAGATTTCACGCTCGCGCTTTTCAAGGAGCGGAACGATAATGCCTTCGATGATCTCCTTGAAGTGTGGGGTATCGCGGTGAGCGGCAATTGATGCCGCATCTTTATATACCTCGTATAGGCAGTAAAGATTTTCGTTCTCAGGATCAATATTTGCGTTATAGAGTAAGCAAGCTGGCTCATCTGCCTTCACGCGGACTGCCATCTTGGCCAAAGCCTCGCCGACTGCCTTAGAATTGCCTGGTATAACGTAGTAACGTGCAATTAGTACTGCGTTCATCTCTTTTATCCTTGCCTCTCGTGTTAGTTGAATTGCTTATTAGTCAAAACTGGATTGTTAAGTAAGTCATTGAGATTATCACCAAGTAACCTTGTTAAATCATCTTGAGGAAGATACTGGCAATGTGAGCGGACCACCTCGATAGCTTGCGTATAGGTCAACATATCGCGCGAAGCTGGAAAGTCTGAAGCCCAGAATAAACGCCGTGGCCCGTATGCCTCATAGATTGCTTTAAATAAAGCTTGTGACTGGCTATAAGGGAAATCAAACTTCTTACTATTGTTGTAATTAAAGCCAGAGATTTTTACCCCGATATTTGGTTGCTTGGCTGCATCAAGAATTTTCTGCACCTCAACTGGGTTATGGCCAGAACCTGTGTTCTCTGGCATCGCCATATGGTGAAGCAATATTGGCAGCGTTGGATTTTCTGCGGCAATTATCTGCAAATCTGGTAACCAGGCCGTTGAAATTGCCATTGAAGCGACAACTTTTAATTCACTTGCTGTGGCAAAAAATTCACGACCTTCATCAGAGAGCATCCAGCCATCATTTTTACCACCGACATAATGCGTAAATCCACGCGCATCGTTCTCTGAAATCTCTTTTCGCAAGCGAGCCGCAGCACCTGGCGCGTGATGGTCTTTTCTCCACACACAATCTGCATCTACCCACGCAGTAATTCGATCAGGGTGTTTACGCGCAAAGTCTGCTACATACGCATTGTTATCTTCGTTGCCAAAGCCATCACCACCAGCTCCATCACCGATGCGAGCACAGACAACAGATGCACGTGAAACTCCATGAGTATCCATCTCATAGAGCAGGGCTTCTATTGAACCGCGATGATCTGGATCTGGAACGGCTTTATCGTAGGGCCACCTGCGCCATGCGTGACAATGACTATCAGCAATCACTTTACTTTCCTGATCTTCCAGCGACTACACGATCAGTGATTTGGGCACGTGGCTCTGCACCAGCATGCCATCTCTCGAGCTCTTCCACCATAAGTGTGAAGAAACGTGGTTGTGCTTCTACAGTCATGCCACCGATGTGTGGCGAGAGAAATACATTTCTCATCTGACGAAGAGGGGAGTCGACTGCAATTGGTTCAGGGTTATGTGCATCAAGTCCAAACCAGGCATCATTCTTCTCAGCTTTTGCAATCAGGGCTGGAACATTGACGCATCCACCGCGTGACACGTTAACGAAAACGGCGCCAGGTGTAAGCAGCGCTAACTCTTTCTCGCCAATCATGTCTCGCGTCTTAGCGGTATCAGGTGCTAGGCAGATTACAACATCGCAGGTCATTACCTTCTCGAGAGAGGCAAAGTTAATATCGAGCGCATCTGCTAATTCGCGCGGTGCATATGGGTCGTACGCCAAAATTTCATTACGAAATGGCACTAGGAATTCACGCAAGCGCCAACCAATGTGGCCAAAGCCGATCATTCCAACGCTCTTGCCGGTGAGTTCGCGTGCTGGTGGTTTGGTTCGGTAATCATGATGGCTCATTGCCTTGCCAGCAATAATGTCTCGGAATCGAGCATGTTCACGAAGGCCCATCAAGGCAAGAGCTAACGCCCATTCAGAGACGGGCCAAGAAGAGGAGTGAGTGGTATCAACTACAACAACGCCAGCCTCTTTCGCAGCTTGCACATCGATGCGACCGGCAAAGCGATCACCTTCCAGTTCGCCGACAAACTTTAACTTCTTTGCAGCGTCGAAGATGGGTTTTGTGACGCGTGGACCACCGTGGAAAACAATGAGAACCTCAAGGTTTTCAGCAAAGCGAGCAAACTTCGCCTCCACTTGCGGATCAACCGGGATATTTACCCAATCGCTGGGAACGTCATACTCTTCAATAACTACATCGGCAATCTTTGCTAAGCGCGCAAGATCTTCCTTACCTAAGTACAGATCACGGTTTTCAGCAGAGCATGCAATTCCTAATTTTAATTTGCTCATCGGAGCGCCACCGATCCATCTTCTCGCAAGTCAGGATTTACTCCGTGCACAACAACTGGAGGATTTGTCGCAAAGAATGCATCGTTAATTTCCATACCTAGGCCCGGTTCATCAAATGGGTAGAGCCAGCCCTCTTTAACAAGTGGAATTCTCTTCACCATCTGCTGGACTGGATCAACATTTTGATCAACATGCTCCTGTGCTTCCCAGTTTGGAACTGAGATACCAAGGTGAATGTGAGCCATCGTTGCAATTGCGCCAGAAGGAACTGCGTGGGGGAGAACGCCCTGATGATGCGCCTCTGCCATTCCACAAATCTTTCGTACGTGAGTAAAGCCACCTGCAAGGCCAATATCTGGGCGAACAAATGACAAGCCCGCATGCTCAATGTATTCACGGAATTCATAGATAGAGGTGTTGCGCTCACCTGCTGCCATCGGGGTATCGACCTTTGCCGAAACTTCACCGAAAGAGAGGACGCTATCTGGTGGAACTGGATCTTCAACAAAGAGTGGGCGGTACTTCATCAACTCTTTGATAAGAGCAATTGAATTTCCGGGCTGCATATTTCGATGGAGCTCAACACCAATATCTAAAGTGTTTCCGACAGCATCACGAAGTTCGGCCATACGATTAACAAGATCTTCGATCTTCTGTGCATGTCTCATGCCATGGTGTTCGTGCTGGTGAAGGATCACCTTAATGGCGGTGTATCCCTCTTTCTGTGCAGCTAAAGAATCATTGATGAGCGCTTCTTTTGTTTGACCCCAGACAACTTTCATTCCACGAACCGCTTTACGGCTACGACCACCTAATAAATTCCATACTGGGGTCTCATAGGTGCGGCCCCGAATATCCCAGCATGCCTGGTCGATCGCGCTAATCGCACCGCCCATTGTGAGTCCGCGCCATCCAAGTGCGCGGTACATCTTCAACCAATTCGCCTCAACATCGTGTGCGTTGGCACCGATGAGAAATCCTTCGTAGCTCTTGATTACTTCAGCAACATTTTTTGGGAAGGCAAAGGCAGTTGATTCACCAACGCCTTGAATTCCATCTTCGGTTGTCAGGCGCACAAAGCAAGACATGCCTGCAACGAATGTTTCAACTTTGGCAATACGAGCAACTGTTTTCATCAGGAACCTTCCGGGGTTGGGTAGATGTAATCGGGTTGAATACGAACTTTAGGTGGTGAAATCAATTCGACAATTGCGCTTATTCCATCGGGTGGTTGGAAATATGCGAATGCGCCATCTCCTTCAGCCCCAAAACCTGCAGCACTTTGCAGTGGAGTAAAGCCACGGGCAAGGAAGTCAGCAACAGCGGCGGGATGATTTTGCACAATGCATCCCACGTGATTCATTCCTTCACCAGTTGTGTTGAGTTGGTCTTTAAAAATTGACGGGCCATCAAGTGGTTGCACCAACTCAAATTGCATAGTCCCAGAAAAGGCCATCGCATGGCGCAGACTGAACTGAGTTTTCTCTCCCTTGTAGATGCAATCGCGCAATCCAGGAGCTTTAAGTGTGTAAACCGTCCACGGTCCAATACCTAAATTATCTGCCCAATGTCGCACAGATGAATCTAAATCTTTTACAACATAGGCAACTTGATGAAACTTTAACTCTTCGCTCATTACTTCTTCCGCTCCATTGCTGCATCAATCTCATCTTGGTAAGCGTGTAACTTACCGCTCAACACCTCTTCAACTGAAACCTCGCGTTGGGCGATCCCGGACTCGAGAATGGCATAGACAATGGCAAGTGCGCGAAGGCCACCCATTCCATCAACTTCAGGTGCTCTCTTATTCTTAATCGCATCAATGAAATCTGCGATTTCAACCGCCAGGTAGCCCGCATCGACATCAGCCCATGCAGCACCTTTTCCGCCAGTGCCATCTGGGCCAAGAACGGCCTTCGTGACATCATTAATATTGATATGAGTTCCTAGTGCTGCAAGCTCTTTGATGAGCTCTTCGCCTTTGAGCTCACGATCTCCAAGAT
>JBIIRQ010000076.1:0-4600 GCA_044341445.1 Candidatus Planktophila sp. | reverse complement strand
CAAGGCAGCTAAGACATCAGCTCCATGCATGATTCCTGTATCGATGTGAATTTCAAGATCGTTCTTCAGCTCTTTCTTCACTTCGGCGAGCATATGAAGAGGAACGGGTGCACGATCGAGTTGGCGTCCACCATGGTTGGAAAGAATGATGGCATCAGCGCCGTACTTGGCAGCAATCTTGGCATCTTCTACTGTCTGGATTCCTTTTATCGATAGCTTTCCATCCCATTGCGCGCGAATCCACTCAAGGTCATCAAAGGTCATCGTTGGATCAAACATGAAGTCCAACAGCTCGCCAACAGTTCCTTCCCAGTTAGACATCGATGCAAATGTGATTGCTGGAGTAGTTAAGAAATTAATCCACCATTCAGGTCGTGGAGCGGCATCGAGTAAAGTCTTTACAGTTAAACGTGGTGGAACGGTGAGGCCGTTGCGAGAATCACGAAGACGAGCACCTGCTGCTGGAACATCGACAGTGAGCATGAGGTGTTTTACGCCAGAGTCTTGGGCGCGCTTAACCAGCGCCATGCTGGCTTCCCGGTCTTTCCACATGTACAGCTGGAACCAATTAACTCCGTTGGGCGCTGCTTTAACTACGCTTTCTACAGTTGTGGTGCCTAAAGTGGAGAGAGTAAATGGAATTCCAAACTTTTCCGCTGCACGCGCTCCGGCGATTTCGCCCTCTGTATGCATCATGCGGGTAAAGCCTGTTGGTGCGATTCCAAATGGCATCGCAAACTTCTCGCCGAGAATCTCACATGAGGTATCTACGTTTTTTACATCGTGCAAAATATTTGGCCTAAATTCAAGATCGAGATATGAGCGCCGCGCACGTTCTAGCGTTACCTCAGATTCAGCGCTGCCATCTGTGTAATCGAAAGGGCCTTTCGGAGTGCGCCGCTTTGCAATCAGGCGTAGATCCCAGACTGTCAGCGCCTTTGCCAGACGATTCTTACGAGTAGGAAGGCCCGGCAATGTGAAGCGGAGCAGAGGAGCAAGTTCACCAATCTTGGGAAATTGGCGTTTCACATTCTTCATCAATTGCACTCCACTCGATGTGATAATTTGCAGATCCTATAGGACTTTTTACCCACATTCCACACTTGAGTGCGTCAACTTTCGCTAAGGTGCGAACATGAGTGACCTCACGGCGAAAACGCGATCAGCACTTGATGCAGCTGTTGCAGCCATTGGGGGAGCACCGCGGAAAGGTCAGATTGAAATGGCGGAGGCCGTTTCAAGTGCGCTGACAGATCGCCACCATCTCATGGTGCAGGCCGGCACTGGTACCGGGAAATCTCTCGCCTACTTAATTCCCGCCCTTGTCCATGGCCGCAAAGTCTTGGTTGCCACTGCAACTCTTGCGCTACAGCGCCAACTTGTCGAACGCGATCTTCCTGCTGTTGTACCGGCGCTAGAGAAAGAACTCGGCCGTGAAGTGAGCTTTGCAATATATAAAGGTGTCGGTAATTACATTTGCTTGCAGAAGATGAACAGTGAAGAAGTTGATCCGGATACCGAACTTGTGCTTGAAGCTTCATACCTTGAAAAAGATGCGCAGCGCCTGATTGCTTGGGCAAAATCTAAAGGAGCATCGGGTGATCGAGATGACGCCCCTGATGTAGACCGACGCGTCTGGCTCGCCAACTCAACATCTGGTCGCGAATGTGTCGGAGCAGATGCCTGCGCCTATGGTTCACAATGTTTTGCGGTGAATGCAAAAGCGAAAGCCCAGTTGGCAGATGTTGTTGTCACAAACCACACATTGTTGGCTATTGAAATTGTTGATTCACACCCTATTTTGCCTGAACGTGACGCAGTTATTTTGGATGAAGCACATGAATTTATGGATCGAACAACACAGGCAGTAACCGAAGAGCTGACATCAGGGCGAGTGCAACGTGCTGCTGCAATGGCGCGTAAACATATGCCGGGCAAACTCAGCGAGGCATTTACTAAAGCTGCCGATGATTTTCACGATGCTATGGCTGATTACGGCGATAGCGTCAAGGGAGACTTTGCATCCCTTGGTCGGCTGGAAGAAATCCCGAGTATTCTTGAATCTCCCGTGCGTAAGGTGCGAGAAGCAGGTGCTGCGATTACCGATGCACTTCGCGCCGATGAAGAGATTATTGATCCAGATTCAATTGCAGAACGCGCTCGAGTCAAAGGAGCAGTTACTGAAATTACAACAACAGTGGGTAAGTTGCTCAAGATGGGCACCTCTCATGTGCTCTGGTATGAACCAACTTTTTCATCACTGTATTTAGCACCGCTATCAGTCTCACAAGTGCTACGTGAGAATTTACTGACCAAGACCCCAGTTATTGCCACCTCTGCAACCCTGACAGTGGGTAGTGGCTTTGACGCGATGGCACGATCCCTTGGCTTTCTCACTCAAGGTGCCACCAGTGAAGATGAGGTTGATGAATCTGAAGGCGAAATCGATCCCTCAAACTTTCAAACACTTGATGTTGGCTCACCCTTTGATTTTGCCGCCCAAGGCGTTCTCTATCTTCCCAAACATCTTCCTGAACCAGGGCGTGATGGTCCAAGTAAAGAGGTACTTACAGAACTTGGTGAACTTATCGACGCAGCAGGCGGTCGCACATTAGCTCTCTTTAGTTCGTGGCGCGGAGTCGAAGCAGCGGATGCGCACCTGCGCGATGTATTGAAAGAGCTACCGATTACGATCATTACCCAAAAACGCGGTGATGCTGTGGGACCGCTCGTTGAACGATTTGCAAAAGATGAGACATCTATTTTGCTCGGAACAATGTCGCTGTGGCAGGGCGTTGATGTGCCAGGTAACTCATGCATTCTTGTTGCTATCGATCGAATTCCATTTCCACGCCCTGACGAACCGGTGATGGCTGCCAGATCATCACAAGCAGATGCAGCAGGTGGCAGCGGCTTTATGCAGGTCTCTATGCCACGAGCTGCCTTGTTATTGGCGCAAGGTACAGGGCGCCTGATTCGCAGCGTGGATGATCGAGGGGTTGTTGCAATCCTGGACTCTCGAATTGTCACCAAGAGATATGGCAGCGTGCTCTTAAATTCCATGCCGCCTCTATGGCGCACCTCGGATAAATCTGTGGTCTGTGACTCACTTAACCGCCTGCGCGATAGTTTTTGCTGATTCGGATTTAGGTTGGTGTGATTACATCATCGAGAAGTTGGCTTAGTTCAAACCAAGTCTTTGAAAAACTTGGATGCAGATCCAACATAGTCACTTCACTGAGTGCAACCCAGCGCATCTCTTGACTTTCATCATTAGGTGAATCTGCAGAAATCTCTGAATGAGCCGAAGCGATTACGGTGTCGTATCGCCAATCACCGTGATCATCAGTAAAGAGCGAGAGCGGCGTCAGGTGAACCGGCTTGATTCCTGTCTCTTCATGAGCCTCGCGCATCGCTGCTTCGGTGATGCTTTCATGTGAATCGCGCGCCCCACCTGGAATGCCCCATGTATCTCCGTTATGCACCCACGGCGCGCGATGCTGCAGAAAGATTTCACGTTCACCATTGGGCCCTTCGCGAAAAATAAGTATTCCGGCCGCACCAAATTTGCCCCAATGTTTGCTGCCACATCGACATTGAATCCATCCATCTCCGTCGCGGGCGCTCATGTTCCTAGATTGCCATATCCATCCACAGATCGCTCATGAGAACCCGTTATTGGCAGTCCGCGCTCCTAGCGTGCCCACATGAAAAAATTCCATATACGTGCCATCGGCTTCATCGCCACTATCGCGCTCTTATCTCCGATTGCAGTTCATGCAGAGGAATGCCAATTAACAGTCTGTGTTGATGTTTACACCCAAGATGGAAAGATCATCATCGAAGGTCGCAAAGGTGGCAGTAGTGCAACTACCCCCAAATCGACACCTCAAGTAACAAAGAAGCCAACACCGAGTAAAGCAGCGCCGGTGAAGCCAAAGCCGATCAAACCAAAAGCGGTAGCTAAACCTCCCATCGTGAAAAAAGTGATGCCAAAGAAGAGCACTCCAACACCGCAGCCACCAGTCACACAAAGTGCATCTCTGACTGATCGATTAATCAAATCACTTCCCACTGCGGGGATTGCATACCAACCTGAATATGAACCACTTGTTGGAGTTCCGGTCTATATGTGGACGGACTTACCTACCTCGTTTATGACTCAGGTAAAAATAGTGGGAGAAATTGTTGATGTCGCATTGAGACCAAGTTTTACATGGTCATTTGGGGACGGAACATTCCTATCTACCACCGATCTTGGTGCGCCATTTCCGAATGGAAAGATCCAACATACATATAGTCAGGCAGGAACATATGTAATCACCCTGGTCAGTACATGGAATGGCACCTACACACATAACGCACAGACCCGTGCCATCACAGGAACAGTAAAGACGACATCAATTGTCATGATCACAGTCGTTACCTCCCCAACCCGATTTAAGAATTGAGATCACATGACAACTCTTACTAGCCCGCACGACTTACTCGCCGCTATTCCATTTCTGATTGGATATCACCCAACAGATTCACTCGTATTAGTCTCCATCAAAGATGATGGCGTCGGAATGGCGATGCGAGTGGATTACCCAATGCTTCA
>JBIIRQ010000004.1:0-15545 GCA_044341445.1 Candidatus Planktophila sp. | reverse complement strand
CGTGATTAACCATCTGTTCCATGCGTCCCTTACGAAGAGCCATCAACTGAGTAAGAACACCTAGGTAATCTTCAGGTGCATCAATTGTTAAGCGCTCCATCGGTTCATGAATCTTGCCGTCAATTTTCTTAATAACAACTTGTGGCTTACCGACTGTAAGTTCAAAACCTTCGCGCTTCATGATCTCAACAAGAACAGCGAGCTGAAGTTCGCCACGACCTTGAACTTCCCAGGTATCTGGACGTTCAGTATTAAGAACGCGCAATGAAACGTTACCTACGAGCTCGGCATCAAGGCGACCCTTTACTTGGCGTGCAGTAAGGAGTTTTCCGCTCTTTCCAGCCAAAGGAGATGTATTAATACCGATAGTCATGGAGATAGATGGTTCGTCGACAATAATCAACGGCAGCGCATGCGGATTATCGTTATCTGCCAGCGTTTCTCCGAGAGTAATTGTCTCGATACCCGCAACAGCGATGATGTCCCCAGGATGTGCCTCCGTCGCAGGAACGCGCTCGAGCGCTTCGGTAATCAAGAGCTCTGAGATCTTTACTCGCTCTTGCGTGCCATCTGTCTTCATCCAGGTAACGGTCTGACCTTTTTTGATCACACCTTCGCGAACGCGACAGAGTGCAAGGCGACCAAGAAATGGTGACGAGTCAAGGTTTGTTACATGTGCCTGCAGTGGCGCACCTTCGTGATACACGGGCGCTGGAATTGCAGAGAAGATTGTGTCGAAGAGAACGTCAAGATTTTCTTCAACTGGCATTCCACCATCTGCGGGACGAGTCAATGATGCGCGACCTGCCTTAGCTGATGCGTAGACAACTGGAAATTCAATCTGCTCTTCATTTGCACCGAGATCAAGGAAGAGTTCATATGCTTCATCGACAACTTCGGCGATACGTGAATCGGGACGGTCGACCTTATTGATCAACAAAATTACTGGCAGATTTTTCTCGAGCGCTTTACGCAATACGAAACGAGTCTGTGGCAGTGGACCTTCTGATGCATCAACGAGCAAGATAACGCCATCGACCATCTCTAGTCCGCGTTCTACCTCGCCGCCGAAATCTGCGTGGCCTGGTGTATCAATAATGTTCACAATTGTGTTGCCACGCTTTACCGCGGTGTTCTTAGCAAGGATTGTAATTCCCTTTTCGCGCTCAAGATCCATCGAATCCATCATGCGGTCCTGGCCTTCGCCTTGAACCTTGTGGGCAGCGAATGCGCCGGATTGCCACAACATCGCATCAACGAGTGTGGTCTTTCCGTGGTCTACGTGAGCAATGATTGCGACGTTGCGAAGATCTTCGCGACGCTTCTCTGGAAGTCCTTTGAGGTGTTCTTGTTTTTTAGACATTGAATCGAAACTCCACAACATCTCCGTCGGCCATTACATATTCTTTGCCTTCCATGCGAACTTTCCCCTTTGATTTTGCTTCACTCATAGAACCTGCTTCTACCAAGTCGGCAAAAGAGACAATTTCGGCTTTGATAAAGCCTTTTTCAAAATCTGTATGAATCACACCGGCAGCTTTTGGTGCGGTATCGCCTTTATGAATTGTCCAGGCGCGCGCTTCCTTAGGACCTGCGGTGAGATACGTCTGAAGACCGAGCGCATCAAAACCAACGCGAGCAAGTGTTGCCAGGCCTGGCTCTTTCAGACCGATTGATTCAAGAAGTTCCATCGCATCGTCATCGGAAAGTTCGGCTAGCTCTGCCTCGGTCTTAGCATCAAGGAAAATTGCTTGAGCGGGTGTCACAAGTGCCTGCAATTTCGCACGCAGATCATTATCGCTAAGCTCTGCTGCATCAACATTAAAGACATATAAGAACGGCTTTGCTGTCAGCAAGTGAAGTTCATGCAAGAGTTCGCGATCAATCGGTGATTGCGACAATGGCTTACCTGATTGCAGCCACGCCTCTGCCGCCTTTACCGCTTCCAGAACGGGCATACGCTCTTTTGCAGTCTTCGCCTCTTTCTCAAGTCGCGGAATTGCTTTCTCGATCGTCTGTAAATCCGCCAGCGCTAACTCAGTATTAATTGTTTCCATGTCACTACCTGGATCGATACGACCATCAACGTGAACAACATCGTCATCGGTAAAGACGCGAATGACCTGACAGATGGCATCGGTTTCGCGGATATTTGCCAAGAATTTATTGCCAAGGCCAGCACCTTCTGATGCACCTTTGACGATTCCTGCGATATCAACAAAGGAGAGAGCGGCTGGCAGCAGCTTTTCGGAGGTAAAGATTTTCGCGAGAACCGCCAAACGCTCATCGGGTACGCCAACGACTCCGACGTTGGGTTCAATGGTGGCAAAGGGGTAGTTGGCCGCTAAAACATTGTTCTTCGTCAGAGCGTTAAAAAGGGTCGACTTTCCCACATTGGGCAGGCCGACGATTCCAATAGATAGGCTCATAGGAGGTAGAGCCTACGCGTGATTGTCGGTGGCTCCTGCCACGATAGGGGCATGACCAGCACAAATAGCCCACTCGTGACCATTATTACCCTTGCGATCGGCCTGATTCTCGGCCTCGTCATTGGATATCTGATGTGGCGTCGAGGTTCATCACTTAATGGCGCACCATCTCCTGATTTAACGGAAGAGCTCACTGCTGCGCGCGCCGAACGCGATCTCTACAAGAGCGAGCGAGATAACGCAGTTGCCGGTTCAAAGTTAGCGGGCGAACTTGAGGCGATGAAGGGCGCGATGGAGAAGTTGCAGAAAGAAGCAGGTGATGCCGATCGTCGTCGGATCGAAGCCGAATCAGATATTCGCGCGCAGGTACGTGCCATGTCTACACATAATGAATCACTCGTTGCACAGACCAAAGCAATTGCAGGAGCGCTCTCAAACTCTGCAACACGTGGAAAATTTGGCGAGGCCCAACTTGAGTTGATGCTCGAAGATGCGGGTTTGCGTAAAGATATTGAATTTACTGCCCAGCGTTCGACAACAGATGCTGACTCTTCCGGTATTCCAGATATCACCGTCAAGATGCCAGGTGGCACTAAGTTATTTATCGATTCCAAGTTTCCCTTTGATCGCTTTATCCAAGCGCACGAAGAAGAAGATAGCGAAGCCCGTGAAGCGCTCTTTACTGAGCACCGGAAAGATCTCTCAAAGCATGTAGAGACGCTGGCAAAGCGGGGCTATCACGATTCACAAGATTCGCCAGATTTTGTCATTCTCTTTGTTCCCTTTGAATCACTGCTGACAGAGGCCCTTCGCGTTGATCCGCTCTTCCTAGAAAAGGCCTTCAAACTCAATGTCACCATCGCAACCCCTACATCGATGATGGCGCTGCTGCGCACAATCGGAAATGTCTACTCTCGCAACGCTGTAGCGCGCAACGCTGAAGATATCTCTAAATCAGCTGCTGCATTTATGAAAGATCTGACCCTTCTCCACTCTCGCATTATCAAAGTTGGTAGCGCGATCAACTCTCTCAGCAAGGCCTACGCCGAGCTGATCCCCACTGCTGAATCCACCGTCAAGCGTGCTGCTGCGAAGATCTTGAGTTATGGAGTTTCCGGAGATAAAGATAAACTTTCACTTGCATATCCTGATGCGCCAGCCCAGGCACGTGAGTTAAAAAATAGCGAAGTCGCTGCTGAAGATGACTTTATCGATGCAGAAGAGGTGAAGGAGGACGAGTGACAAGTTCACTGCCAGCAATTACTGGCCCTGGCCTTAAAAAGCAGGGCGTTGTTGTCTTGCAGATTTTCTTCATCTTTCTCTTTACCTTCGCCGAGCTCGCACTTCGCGGCGGCACCGGAATCCTTACCGGTCTGGTTATTGCAGTTGTTACCTTTGGCGGAATTCGCTTCGGTCGCCCCGGCACGCGTTATGTCTCTGTTGTTACCCCGCCACTTGTTCTTGCCGCGCTCGTCACTCTCTACTTCCTTGCAACTGATGGCTTTTCTATCTCGCGCCTGGGCATAGATATTTTGGCAGCCCTTGCCGCAGTTGGTCCATGGCTACTTGTTTCAGCGTTATATGGATGGTTTATGTTCCTCAATGAAAAAGCGAAGCAACGTAAGCCAAAGAGTCGAGTTTAAGCTTTACCCATCGCCTTTAGATCTTTTCGTAGCTCTGGTGGGAGCGAGAAGAGTAATGATTCGGTTGTAGCGCTAATCTCTTCGACATTTCCAAATCCATGAAGGCTAAGCCAATCAAGAACGGTGCGCACCAAGATCTCAGGTACTGATGCACCACTTGTCACTCCGACAGTCTTAACGCCAATTAACCACTCATCTTTCGCCTCTGAGGCATAGTCGATAAGAAATGCCTTTTTAGCGCCATACTCCAGTGCAACTTCGACGAGGCGAACAGAGTTAGAAGAGTTTGTAGAACCAACGACGAGAACAAGATCTGCCTGTGGCGCAATTGCCTTGATTGCTTCCTGGCGATTCTGAGTTGCATAACAAATATCATCAGATGGCGGATCTTGAATTTCAGGAAAACGTTGGCGCAAAATCGCAACTGCTTCTAAAGTTTCATCAACGCTTAACGTCGTCTGCGATAACCAGACGAGCTTCTTGCCAGGAGTTGGTTGCACAGTGCGAGCGCCATCAAGTCCATCAACAATCTTGACCTTACCCACTGCTTCTCCGGCAGTTCCTTCAACTTCTTCGTGACCTTCGTGGCCAATAAGCAAAATCTCTGTCTCTTCATTGGCAAAGCGGCGCACCTCATGATGAACCTTGGTGACAAGTGGGCAAGTGGCATCAATTGTTTTAAGACTTCGCGCTGCTGCCTCTGCATGTACCGCAGGTGAAACTCCATGAGCTGAGAAAACTACTGTCTTACCTTCGGGAACTTCATCTGTTTCGTTAACAAAGATGACGCCCTTTTGTTCAAGGGTGGAGACAACGTGCTTGTTGTGAACAATCTCTTTGCGGACATAGACAGGTGCGCCATACGCCTCAAGCGCTTTTTCAACGGTGATGACTGCGCGATCTACGCCGGCACAATATCCACGAGGGGCGGCCAGAAGTACGCGTTTGCCTGAATCCATGTGGGTGAGTCTATTAGGCTGGGCTCATGTTCGAAACTTCAAGTGAGAAACCCGCGCCAGTGCGCGTTGTCACTGAAGCAATTAAGGAGTATCTCGATCGATTGGGCCCCATCTGGATTGAGGGCGAGATCTCAGAGCTCAACGAACGCAGCGGTGGAATGGCATTTATGCGCCTGCGCGATACCAGCGCCGATATGAGTCTTTCGGTGATGTGTTACAAAACAGTCTTAGCTTCGGTGCAACCACTGCCGGCAAATGCGCGCGTTGTTATTCATGCAAAGGCGTCGTGGTACACAAAGAGTGGAACGCTGACGATGTCGGCGAAGGAAATCAGGCAGGTTGGTGTCGGTGAATTATTGGCACGCCTAGAAGAACTTAAAGGAGTACTGGCTAAAGAGGGCCTCTTTGATGCAGATCGTAAAGTTGCTCTGCCGCGCCTACCAAAGAAGGTAGGTCTGATCTGCGGACGTAATACCGATGCGATGAAGGATGTTGTTGAAAATGCCCGCCGTCGTTGGCCGGCAGTTGAATTTGAAATTCGCGAAGTTGCGGTGCAAGGCAGCGCCGCAGTTGTTGAAGTCTCGCAGGCTTTGGCCGAACTGGAGGCTGATACCGATGTTGATGTCATCATTATTACTCGAGGCGGTGGATCCTTTGAAGATCTCTTGCCCTTTAGCGATGAGAGTCTGGTTCGCCTTGCCGGTTCTTGTATCACGCCAATTGTCAGCGCGATCGGCCATGAGAAAGATTCACCACTTCTTGATCTCGTTGCAGATTACCGAGCATCGACCCCAACTGATGCTGCTAAGCGTGTAGTTCCAGATATTGCCCAAGAGATCGCCGATATCGAGCTGATTCGCCAACGTTTATTTCGCAAAGTCACTCATCTTCTCGATTTTGAAATCTCAACAATTTCGCATTTAACAGCCCGCCCGGTGATGAAAGATCCGATGGTGATTGTGTCATCGCGAGTAGATCAGATTGCAACTGCCCGTGATCGCGCCGCACGCACAATGACAGCGCTGATCGATAGTGAAAAACGTGAACTGAAGCAGGTGCGTGCCCACCTGCGATCACTATCGCCGCAGTCGACCCTTGATCGTGGATATTCAGTTGCCACCTTAGAAGACGGTGCCATTGCACGCGATGCGGCAAAGATTCCCGCAGGTGCCCACCTCAGAATTCGCTTAGCAAAGGGCTCATTAGAAGCAACGGTAGAAAGAAGAGTAGATTAGGAACATGGCTGCAGAGAAGAAGATCTCCTACGAGCAGGCCCGTGATGAACTTGCCGAAATTGTGGAATCCCTTGAATCAGGAAGTGCCACACTTGAAGAATCACTTGCACTCTGGGAGCGCGGAGAAGCGTTAGCAAAGATCTGCCAAGAGTGGCTCGATGGTGCAAAGGCGAAGATCAAAGCAAGTCGCACATCTGCCGAAGATGGCTCCGAATAGGAGATCGAGATGGCACCTCAATTTACGTATTCTGATCTTCTGCCACTGGGGGAAGATTCAACGCAGTATCGCCTCTTAACAAAAGAGGGCGTCTCAGTTAAAAAACATGGTGATCTTGAATTTCTCCACATTGAAGCATCAGCGCTTTCGCATCTAAGCGAAGTTGCAATTCACGATATTTCGCATTACCTGCGCGCAGCTCACTTACAGCAACTGACAAATATCTTGAGCGATCCTGAAGCCTCACCAAACGATCGCTTCGTTGCCACCGACCTATTAAAGAATGCCAATATTGCAGCAGGTGGTGTTCTACCTATGTGCCAAGACACCGGTACCGCACTGATTACCGGAAAGAAGGGTCAATATGTATTGACCTCAAGTAAAGATGAGATTGCACTTTCACAGGGAATTTATGATGCCTATACAAAACTGAATTTGCGATATTCGCAGATGGCCCCTGTCACCACATGGGAAGAGAAGAACACTGGCAATAACTTGCCAGCGCAGGTCGAGATTTATTCGGATAGCGACCATAGTGATGAGTACAACTTCCTCTTTATTGCAAAAGGTGGCGGAAGTGCCAACAAATCATTCTTATATCAAGAGACAAAGGCGGTACTTAATCCCGCATCATTTATGGCATGGCTTGATGGAAAACTACGTTCTATCGGAACAGCAGCCTGCCCGCCGTATCACTTAGCAATTGTCATCGGTGGAACAAGTGCCGAACACACAGTAAAGACGGCAAAGCTAGCATCGACAAAGTATTTAGATTCACTGCCTACATCAGGGGACGCGGCAACCGGACATGGCTTTAGAGATATCGAATTGGAAGAGAAGGTTCTGGAACTTACTCGCACGCTGGGAATCGGTGCACAATTTGGTGGCAAGTACTTCTGCCACGATGTGCGCGTAGTACGTCTGCCTCGCCACGGTGCATCACTTCCTATTGCAATCGCCGTTTCCTGTTCGGCAGATCGCCAGGTGAAGGCCAAGATCACGCGTGATGGCGTCTTTATTGAAGAACTCGAGCGCGATCCAGCGCACTTTTTACCTGAGACTACTGATGAACATCTCGATGATGATGTTGTGGCAATCGATCTCAACCAACCGATGGATGTAATCCGCGCCGAACTTTCTAAACACCCGGTCAAAACTCGTGTCAGTCTGACTGGAACAATCGTTGTTGCGCGCGATCTCGCTCATGCAAAGATTAAAGAAGCGATCGATAAGGGCGAGGCGATGCCGCAATACCTTAAGGATTACGCTGTTTATTATGCGGGCCCCGCTAAGACTCCTGAAGGATATGCATCGGGTTCATTCGGACCAACAACTGCCGGTCGCATGGATTCCTACGTTGATTACTTCCAAGAAAAGGGCGGCTCATTTGTCATGCTGGCAAAGGGCAATCGCTCACAAGCTGTGACAGATGCCTGCAAGAAATTTGGTGGCTTCTATCTAGGATCTATCGGTGGGCCGGCTGCACGCCTTGCCCAAGATTGCATTACAAAAGTTGAGGTCTTAGATTTTCCAGAACTTGGAATGGAAGCAGTCTGGAAGATTGACGTTGTTGATTTTCCAGCATTTATTGTTGTTGACGATAAGGGTAATGATTTCTTTGCCCAGACTTCCAAGCCAATGACGATCGGTAGCCGTCCTAGCGAAGTCTAAAAGAGCGCTCTTTAGTAATAATTACTGCGCTTAAATTTTTTCCAAGCTCGGCAAGGATTCTCATAGCGGATCTCGATATAACGAAGTCCCCATCGCATCTGAGTCACTGGGTTTCTACGCCAATCGCTAGAGATAATCTCCATACGGTTTGCTGGATACGCCTGCGGAATTCCATGAGCGCCGGTACGTGGATTGCGCGCCAGGTAATTCCAATTACTCTCTTTAGTCCAAAGATTATTGATACAGGCAAATTGATAGCTGCCCCAGTTGTATTCGGTCTTCATGATCTGGCGGGCGACATATTTCGCACCGTTGGGGGTGCGGGCGATTTCGACCTGGCGCGTCACCGATGCGACCAACGCCATCTCAGAGGCGAAGAGGGATTGCGAGAAATCAAGTTGGGCAAAAAGTGCGGCACCTTCTGAGAGATCGACCTGTGACGATTTAAGGTTTGTCGCTTCAGGCAGAACCAGGCGGGTGCTCTGCGGGAAATCTAAACCGTAGGCAGTTGGCTGGGCGCTGGCCAGAATCAAAAGGGTCGCGACAAGAGACCAGAGGCCGACAACTTTGCGTCGCGGCTTAGCAAAGAGTTCTCGCATCACACCCTCCTTTTCTTACTCATGATCCCCATTGCCCTTGTAAGGCAAACCCTTGTGAGGCAAACCCTTGTGAGGCAAACCCTCATCACCCCAAAAATGGGGCGTTAAGGGAAGGGGGAATGGCTTTAGAGTGGCAAGGCAAGGGGGCATGGGCAAATCAGAACACGCATGGCGTGGAAATTCCCCGAAAGTTACCTCGCTGTGGATAGGTAAAAGTGCTGGTCAGAATGGGGGAAGTCCGATATGCCCCATTTGTGACTGTGATCTTTAAATAGCCCTGACTCGCAAGGCTTAGCCGACGGGGCCTTCCAGCATCTCAGTCACCAGAGCGGCAATTGGCGAGCGCTCTGAGCGGGTGAGGGTGACATGGGCGAAGAGCGAGTGGCCTTTGAGCTTTTCCACCACTGCAACGACGCCATCGTGGCGACCGACTCGCAAGTTATCGCGTTGGGCGACATCGTGGGTGAGAACAACGCGCGAACCTTGGCCGATGCGAGAAAGGACGGTGAGTAGAACCCCTCGTTCCAGTGATTGGGCCTCATCAACAATGACAAAGCTGTCGTGCAGTGAGCGACCGCGAATATGGGTCAGGGGGAGAACTTCAATAAGTCCGCGCGCAATGATTTCATCGATCACCGCTTGGCTGACGAGGGCTCCCAATGTGTCAAAGACTGCCTGAGCCCACGGCGACATTTTTTCGCCTTCACTGCCCGGCAAGTATCCAAGTTCTTGACCGCCGACTGGATAGAGCGGGCGGAAAATCACAACTTTTTTGTGGAGGCGTTTCTCCATCACCGCTTCGAGTCCGGCACATAAGGCAAGGGCAGACTTTCCGGTTCCGGCCCGTCCGCCGAGAGAGACGATCCCAATCTCTTCATCAAGGAGAAGATCAAGTGCGATCCGTTGTTCAGCGCTTCGACCGTGAAGGCCAAAGGCGGTGCGATCACCCCGTACTAAACGCAACTGCTTATCTGCTGTCACGCGAGCAAGGGCGCTTCCTTTTTCAGAGTGCAGGATTACGCCGGTGTGTACGGGAAGAGTATGCGCGCTCTCGTGATCTGCACGATCACTCGAATAGAGATCATCAATAATGTGATGGCCAACATCGATCTCTTCGATTCCAGTCCAACCACTATTGGAGACCAGCTCTGCTAAATACTCTTCGGCGGTAACCCCCACCGATGATGCCTTAACTCGAAGCGGGAGATCTTTTGTCACTAAGACAACGTCGCGACCATCAGACATTAAATTCTTTGCAATCGCCAAAATTCGAGAATCGTTGGTGCCATCGCGCAAGAAGCCATGGGGTAATGAGCTTAAATCTGTGTGATTAAGTTCGACTGAGAGAGTGCCACCTTCTGGAGTAATCGTCAGCGGCTGATCAAGTCGGCCATGTTCGATTCGTAGATCATCCAGTGCGCGAAGTGCGGCGCGGGCAAAATATCCCAACTCTGGGTGATCTCGTTTGGTCTCAAGCTCTCCGATAACTGCGATCGGAATAATGACTTCATGCTCTTCAAAGCGCAACAGCGCCCCAGGATCTGCCAAAAGAACGCTGGTATCTAATACGTATGTCTTACGCGGTGGGTGTGCCAACGGTGAGAGCTCGCAATTCTTTAATTGTTCTAGAAGGGACCTGCTTCGGATCTTCAAATCCTAGATCTGAGAAGCCATTTCCTTTAGCGACACGCCACTACTTGCCTAGCCGGCGATGGCGTTGCGAATATGAACGAAGTGCTCGAAGGAAATCAACGCGACGAAAATCTGGCCAATAGGCCTCGCAGAAATAAAATTCGGAGTGCGCGCTCTGCCATAACAAGAATCCGCCCAGACGTTGCTCACCCGATGTGCGAATCAAGAGCTCGGGATCTGGTTGGCCCGCCGTATATAAATATTGCGAAATCTCTTGCGCATCCAAAGCAGCGGTGGCTTGGTCAATGCTCTTTCCTTCAGTCGCTGCCTGCTGCAGATAACTCTTCACCGCATCAACAATTTCGCGCCGCCCACCATAGCCAATAGCGACGTTCACCTCCATTGTTCCGGGGTGGGTAGGTAGCGACGACAATTTCTTCTGCATCCAATCGGGCAAGAGATCAAGAGCACCCACCGCTTTGATGGTCCAACGACCAGTTCGCGACAACTCATCAACGCTCTCGCCAATGACTGCTAAAAGTGATTCAAGCTCTTCGGGCGTGCGCTTAAAGTTATCGGTGGAGAGCATCCAGAGCGTTACTACCTTTACCTGCGCCTCTTCACACCACCCGAGGAAATCAATGATCTTGTCAGCCCCACGTCGATGTCCTTTTGGATCATCAGCGCTCGGGTTACTTATTGCCCACCTGCGATTGCCATCAAGGATCACACCCACATGCTGCGGGGTCTGACTAAAATCTAAATCACGGACAATTCTTGATTCGTAGAACGGGTAGAAAACACCCTTAATTGCCTTACGGGTTCTGCTTAACAACACGGCGCTCCAGAACAAATGATGCAATCGGCAAAGTCCCACCCAAGATCATCCAAATCATGCCTTTAATACTTTTGCGCATCTTTACACTTAATTGCAAGGCAGCCAATACATAGAAGATGTAGAGAGCGCCGTGAATATGGGTAATCCAGACAATCCATGGCTGAGTGCGTTCGAGATGGAAGAGATATTTAGCGGGCATATAGAAAAACCAGAGGATGAGTGAGAGGTAACCACAGATTATTGCCATCACCCGAAAGCGAAAAACAGCACTTTTCATGCGCTTAACGTATCTCTTTCTTGGCGCTTTCGGTAGAAAGGAAGATAGATCACAATCACCGCCATTAACCACCAGATAATGACGTAAGAGATATGTTGCCAGTAATACCCAGTCGCTTTGGACTTTACTTCGGCCAGATCAATTCGATCACGAGTAATCACACCTTCGCTGACCTGTTCACCAGTTGCTAAAAGAAATCCGTCGTAGAGATCAAGATCTGTGAGAGCGACAATCACGCTACTATCGATGCGCGAAATCACCCCGGGAGAATTTCTTACTCGATCTTCAAATTGTCGAGGTTGCACAACTGCCTGGAGATCAACACCGGTTGACATAGCAATTCTCGGCTCTGTTAAACGATCTTTCCAATACCCACGCACAACAAGAATCGCACTGGATTGATCGACCTGCATCAACCCGACTTCCCAATCACTCACAAGACCTTGCTGGTCGATCTGATTGGGGGCGCGGAAAGTCATAATGTAATTTCCACGCAGAGAAACCTTTTTCGCAACTGAACGAGAATCAAGGGCTGTGGCAGGCGAAGCTAAATCTGATAACGCATACACGATTGGATCGGGTGCAGCCTTCTTTGCTGCTTGTAGGTTATTTGCGGCATCGAGTTGCCATAACCCTAAAAATCCAAAGATGGCGACTAATGTGAGTACTACAAGAGCCTTGCCAAAAAGTTTAAACTTCACCGCTATTTTCGCGATCCTTCATTTTATTAAAACGTTTGTAGAAACTGCGCAATAAAAGCGCTACTGAGATGCAGAGAATCAAAACAGTGAGCGAACCAGCTGACCCCATGAAGTCTTCGTTTTCCATGAGAGAATTCTCCCATGTCGCCATCGAAAGAGATCCCTGTAGGTGATGAGACCTTCGACTACAACGATCGCTACGGAGCCACGCCAAAGAGAGCCTGGCTCTTACCCGCTGCGATCTTTGCCATTATTGGGCTGGCCTGGACTTTGTGGGCTGCACTCAATCATTCACAGCCCGAGTTAAGGTCAACGCTCTATTCATTTTCTATCACGGGTGAGCGAGAAATCACGATGCGATATGGGATAGAACGTCGCGACCCGCAAGCGGTAGTTATCTGTACTTTACTTACTTTGGATATTGATAAATATGTTATCGGACAAATTGATGACCAAATCGATGGCGGAGAGAAAAAAGTTATCCGTACCGTAGCGATTCCAGCCCGCCTTGCCCCTGTCAGTGCGCGTATCGCCGCCTGCAGGATTTCCTAACTCGCCTATCACCGCTAACCTTTCCACCTATGAGTACTCCACAAACCTGGTTGACCCAAGAGGCAGCCGATCGCCTGCGATCAGAGTTAGAGACTCTGGAAACTTCTGGCCGTCGCGATGTGACCGCCAAGATTGAGGCAGCACGCGCCGAAGGTGATTTGAAAGAAAATGGCGGCTATCACGCAGCGCGCGATGAGCAGGGCAAGATGGAGGCGCGCATTCGCCAACTCAAACAGATTCTTGAAAATGCACATATCGGAACTCCGCCTGCAAGTGCCGATGGCGTTGTCGGTGCCGGAATGGTTGTCACTGCAAAAATTGCAGGAGATGAGATGAAGTTCTTACTGGGATCGCGCGAAATCACATCGGATGAATTCGATGTTTATAGCGAAAAGTCGCCACTTGGTAGCGCAGTCATGGGTGCCAAGATCGGCGATACTGTTTCTTATACAGCGCCTAACGGCAAGGCGATCTCGGTCGAGATCATCGAGGCGCGTTTTATTTAATTGGCTGCTCGCGCATACTTTCGCACGCTGAGTGGAATAAATATCGCCATCACAAGAACCATATACACCAGCGATGTGATCAGCGGGTACTCGCTTGGGAAAGATCCGGCAGTTGCACCAAATTCTGTCTCAAGACCAAAGAGCGAACGACATCCAGCCACCATGGTTGATACTGGATTCCACTCTGCGAAGTACTGCAGCGCGCGAGGCATACCTGTTGTAGGGGCGAAGGCATTTGATAAGAATGTAAGTGGGAATGTGACAATAAATGAAACATTTTGAACAACTCGCGCATCTTTAGCCGATAGCCCCACAAGAACGCCAACCCAAGAAAGCGCGTAGCCAAAGAGCAGCAGGAATAAGAAGCCCAGGAGCATGTTTCCCGTGCCACCTGTTGGTCGCCAACCGACGATATATCCAGTGATTCCCATAACGGTGAGCACAACAATATTAAGAAGTGAATCACCGAGAGTGCGACCGATGATCAACGCACTTCGTGAAATTGGAAGTGATCTAAATCGATCAATCAAACCCTTCTTCATATCTTCAGCTAGCCCTGATGCAGTGCCCGCCAAGGTAAATGCCACCGTCTGCACGAAGATGCCAGGCATAAGAAGTTGTACATATCCCCCTGGTTGGCCTGTATCGATCGAGCCACCGAAGACGAATCGAAAGAGGAGCACGAACATCACCGGCTGAATCGTTGAAAAGATCAGGACTTCAGGCACGCGCGCCAAGAGCAGAATCTGGCGGCGCGTAATAATGAAAATATCTTGGAGGTTTCTCATTTTCTCTTCTCTTCCTTAATCTCTTCTGCCACATGGCCCGTGAGCGACATAAAGACATCATCGAGTGATGGGCGCTTCAGAGATACATCAAGCGGATGAATTCCAGCCCCATCAAGTTCACGCAACGCTTCAATCAGTGCCGCAGAACCAGTTGATACTGGGGCTGAGATTAAGCGCATTCCCTCGTCGAGCGTTGCAGGGTTCTTGCTCACACGTGTAACAATCTCCATCGTCTGAGAGATATGGCTATGTTCAACAACAATCTGCAGACGCTCTCCACCTACCTGTTTCTTAAGAGCATCAGATGTTCCACGAGCAATAACTTTTCCATGATCAATCACTGCAATTTCATCAGCTAATTGATCGGCTTCCTCTAAATATTGTGTTGTAAGCAAGAGGGTCACGCCACCTTTGACGAGTTCTTGGATGACTCCCCACATCTCTTGGCGACCACGAGGATCAAGACCCGTCGTTGGTTCATCGAGAAAGAGCACCTTTGGCTTCACGATTAATGACGCGGCCAAATCAAGGCGACGGCGCATTCCACCTGAATATGTCTTAATTGGTCTGCGTGCACTTTCAGTCAATGAAAATTGTTCAAGTAGCTCTTCTGCGCGAGCAATTGCCTGCTTTTTACCCAAGTGATAGAGCTGACCAAACATCACCAAGTTATCCCACCCGGTGAGAATCTCATCGACTGCTGCATACTGACCTGATAGACCAATTATTTCACGCACCTTCTCTGGGTGCTTAATCACATCAATACCACCCACAGTTGCTCGCCCTGAATCAGGATTCAGTAGAGTTGCAAGAATGCGCACAGTTGTTGTCTTTCCAGCACCATTGGGACCTAATACGCCCAAAACTGTTCCCTCTTCAACATCGAGTGAGAGGTGATCAAGTGCGCGAACTGCGCCTTTGTCGTAGGTTTTAACGAGGTCTTCAGCGATGATAGATTTCACGCGGTAAACTTATTACCTTGTGGGTGAAAATACCAAAACATCGAAAAATCTAAGGCGATAGGTGTCAAATTATGAAATTCCAATCGCCGCTGCGCGATCTACCGCGTGAAGTCAGCGTCCTCGTAGTTGCCTCCTTCTTCGTAGCAGTTGGCTTCGGAATCATGGTCCCGGCTATCCCACTATTTACACGATCTTTTGGGGTTAGTAACGCGGCCGTGGGATTGATCATTTCACTCTTTGCTTTCACACGATTTGCATCAGGTTTAATCTCAGGAAGGCTCGTTGACATATTTGGTGAGCGCACAACCTTTGCAGTCGGAGTTGCATTAGTTGCAATCTCAGTTGGGCTTAGCGGAATTGCACAAAGTTATGGCCAGCTTCTCTTCTTTCGGGCCGCCGGCGGTTTCGGTTCTTCTCTCTTCTCTGTCGCGGCCAGCTCAGTGGTCTTGCGTTCAGTCACTGATGCCCAGCGTGGTCACGCGCAATCTGTCTACTACGGATCCTTTCTCTTAGGCGGTATTGCAGGGCCTGCCATA
>JBIIRQ010000075.1:0-4603 GCA_044341445.1 Candidatus Planktophila sp. | reverse complement strand
TACTTCTACAAAGGTATTCTCATCCTTGCCCGCAGCGCAAAAAGTGTGGATGTCACATGGGGATGCTGTCACCCAAGCACCGGCAGGATTTAGCGTGAGCGCTTCAACCCCAGATACTGGTATCGCAGCCTTTGAAAACGAGACAGGGTTGCTAGCAGGAGTGCAGTTTCATCCAGAAGTTCTTCACTCAGAACATGGACAAGCAATTCTTGCAAATTGGTTAATAAACATCGCCAAATGCCCAGCCACGTGGACCACCTCAAATATTGCATCAGTTGAAATTAAAAAAGCTCGCGAAGCAATTGGTGCCAAGCGCGTTATCTGCGGACTTTCCGGCGGTGTTGATTCAGCGGTGGCGGCGGCAATCATTCAAAAAGCAGTGGGTGATCAACTCACCTGTGTCTTTGTCGATCACGGGCTTTTGCGCAGCGGTGAATCCGAGCAGGTTCAGCGCGACTTTGTAGCATCCACCGGTGTGCAACTTGTTGTCGTTGATGCAGTTGATCAATTTCTTTCAGCTCTGAAAGGTGTCACTGATCCCGAAGAGAAGCGAAAGATTATCGGGCGTGAATTTATTCGATCATTTGAGAAGGCGGCGCGAGATATTGCAGCTGGGGGAGATGTTGAATTCCTAGTACAAGGCACTCTCTATCCAGATGTTGTGGAATCGGGCGGCGGGTCAGGTACTGCCAACATTAAATCTCATCACAATGTTGGCGGGCTTCCAGATGATTTGAAATTTTCACTGATTGAACCACTGCGCACTCTCTTTAAAGATGAAGTCCGTCAGGTCGGCCTGGAACTTGGATTACCCGAAGAGATCATCTGGCGCCAGCCGTTTCCTGGTCCGGGCTTAGGTATTCGCATCATTGGGGAAGTTACTTTTGAGCGCCTTGAGTTACTGCGCAAGGCCGATGTCATTGCCCGGGCAGAGCTCAAAGCCGCTGGACTTGATCGCACAATCTGGCAATGTCCAGTGGTGCTCATAGCCGATGTTCGTAGCGTCGGCGTGCAGGGTGATGGCCGCACCTATGGCCATCCGATAGTTTTGCGCCCTGTTTCAAGTGAAGATGCGATGACTGCAGATTGGTCGCGTATTCCATATGATGTACTTGAAAAGATTTCTACGCGAATAACCAATGAAGTTCAAGGAGTCAATCGCGTAGTCCTCGATGTAACATCTAAGCCGCCAGCAACGATCGAGTGGGAGTAAGCCATGAAAAAACTATTGCCAGCAGTATTAATCGCCGCGGCTTTAACAGCAACATCACTAGTAAGTGTGCAGGCTGCAGAGCGTCCAACATCAGTTCCCTCATGTAAGAAGTCAACGGCTAAGCCACGGGTACCGGCAACGCTAAAGCAGCCCATGGTTCCTGCAAAAAAGATTCCTAAAACTCTTACATTACGAACAAATTGTGGAACCATCACGGCAACATTGCTTACTAAAGAAGCACCGCAGACAACAACGAATATCACAACTCTTGCAAATAGAAGGTATTACAACGGAACTCTCTGTCACCGGCTGACAACTGAAGGAATTTTTGTACTCCAATGTGGAGATCCCACTGCAGAAGGTGCGGGAGCTCCTACTGGTTGGGCTGGATATGCCGACGAGAATTTACCTAGAGCTGGCGCTAAGAATTACCCAGCTGGAACACTAGCGATGGCAAATAGCGGCAAGGGTATAAGCGGAAAAGGTACAAACGGTAGTCAATTCTTCCTGGTCTATGCAGATACCCAACTCGGCCCTAATTACACAATCTTTGGGCAGATCACATCAGGGTTGGATATTCTTAAGAAAATTGCCGAAGTCGGTGCATATGAGGTGAGATCAGATGGCCAGGCATATTACGCTCCGGATGGATTTCCACTTCAAATGGTCGCGATTGAAAGGGCTTCAGCGCGGTAAGAATTAATTGGAACTTTTAATTTGTGTGAACAATTTTGAAAGCTTCAGCGATACGCCCATCAGGTAATCCGCCAAGTCCAGCATTGCGTTGACCCCACTCGCGGACCATATTTTCTAGCTCTGGGTTATGGCCAGTCTGTGATGCGTGGCTATGGAGCGCTACCATCTTTAAATCAAAAGTGTCGGTGATATCAACAAAGTGATCTGGTGTAGCAAAGCCCATCATCCACACTTCTTTTACTCGCCAAGGTTTCAACCCCTCGTCATCGAGTAGATCGGTAAATGCAAAAGGATTACGCGCATCTGGATAGACAGCTTGAATTGCTGCTTCTCCTGCCGCCAAATGATCTGGATGGCTTGCACCGATGCGCTCCCAATTACGTTCAGGTGATTGGCAGATCATGCGATCTGGTTGAGAGATTCGAATTTGTCTGACTAAATCTTTACGAAGCGCCAACGTTGGCTCGAGATGTCCATCGACATAGTTAAGAAAGGTAATATCTGTAACACCAATAGCAGCCCCAGCAGCTCTCTGTTCACGCTGTCTGACAGCAGGCATCTCTTCTTTTGAGAATCCAGATTCTTCACCGCCCTGATCTCCATTGGTGCAAAAGACGTAGGAGACATGGATTCCTGCCTTTACCCAGCGTGCGATTGTTCCGCTCGCGCCGAAGTCGGAGTCATCAGGATGTGCATTAACAACCAATACACGCGATATTTCGGAATCGTTAAGAGGCTCCATGTTGGCCGATCCTAATAGACTCCCGCGCATGAACGAAATGGCAACGCCTGCAGATCTCTTGGTTGATGGCCTCAACCCAGCGCAGCAGGCTGCTGTTATTCATCAAGGCGGACCACTTCTGGTTGTTGCAGGGGCAGGCTCTGGAAAGACGCGAGTGCTGACACGACGGATTGCATATCTCATGGATGTTCGAAAAGTACGACCGTATGAAATCCTCGCCATCACATTTACCAATAAAGCTGCCGGCGAGATGAAAGAGAGAGTTGCTGATCTTGTTGGGCCTATAGCGAAGTCGATGTGGGTCTCAACTTTTCACTCAGCCTGTGTCCGCTTGCTACGCCTTGAGGCGCAACGTCTTGGTTTCACACAATCATTTAGTATCTATGACTCAGCTGACTCACTACGACTGATCACCATTGTCGCCAAAGGGTTGAACTTGGATCCAAAGCGCTATCCGCCGCGACAATTTCAATCAATTATCTCTAATGCAAAGAATGAATTGATGGGCCCGCAGGATTATCTTCATGCAACAACAAATCAATTTGAATCTGTCGTTGCCGATGTCTATACCGTCTATCAGAAGCGCTTGGAATCTGCCAATGCTATGGATTTTGATGACCTGATTCTCAACACGGTAAAAGTCCTGCAGCGTTTTCCTGAGGCAAAGGCGCGCATGCGATCACGCTTCAAACACATACTTGTCGATGAGTATCAGGACACAAATCATGCGCAATACATTCTTGTGCGCGAACTTACTGGTTCGATCGAAGATGGCCTACCGCCTGCAGAGTTATGTGTTGTAGGTGATGCCGACCAATCGATCTACGGTTTTCGCGGGGCCACGATCCGAAATATTCTGCAATTTGAACTCGATTACCCAAATGCGACAACGGTTCTCCTCGAACAAAACTATCGATCAAGCCAGAATATTCTTAGCGCTGCTAACGCAGTGATAACCAAGAACACTTCTCGGAAAGAGAAGAACTTATGGTCTGATTCTGGTGCGGGTGCACCCTTGGTCGGCTATATCGCTGAATCCGAACACGATGAAGCAGAATTCGTCAGAGATGAGATTAGATCCCTACAACGTAACGGAACCTCTGAACCAGGGGATACTGCGATTTTCTACCGTACAAACGCACAATCTCGAGTCTTTGAAGAAGTCTTTATGCGGGCCGCTCTTGCATACAAAGTTGTTGGCGGGCTCAGATTTTATGAGCGCAAAGAGGTAAAGGACTTGCTGGCATACCTTCGTGTACTTGCCAACCTAGAAGATGAAATTTCACTTCGACGAATCATCAATATTCCTAAGCGCGGTATCGGTGATCGTGCTTTGGAAGAGGTAGATCTCTTTGCCGCATCCCGCGAAATCTCTTTCTGGCAAGGACTTAATCGGTGTGCTGAGGCAGCAGAAGTTCCCACTCGGGCCGCCGCTTCGATTGCGCAATTTGTATCTATGATGAGTGCACTGGCTGTGCTTGTGGAAGCAAAGACAAAACCCTCTGTGATCATTGAAGCAATTCTCGAACAATCTGGTCTTCTGACAGAACTTGAAGCAAGTACCGATCCACAAGATGAAGTTCGCGTGGAGAACCTTAAAGAACTTGTTGCGGTTGCAATGGAATATGAAGAGCGCTCATTTGATGAGCTGGCCGAGGATGAAGTGATTTCACTGGCAGGCTTTCTTGAGAAAGTTTCGCTAGTTGCTGATGCAGATGAAATTCTTGATAGCCAAGATCGTGGTGGGATAGTCACGCTCATGACGCTACACACCGCAAAAGGATTGGAATTTCCCACCGTTTTTCTCACTGGAATGGAAGATGGAGTATTTCCACATTCGCGAACCTTTGACGATAAAGATGAGATAGAAGAAGAACGTCGTCTGGCATATGTTGGTCTTACTCGTGCCCAACAGCGCCTCTATCTTTCTCGCGCTGAATATCGATCGTCAT
>JBIIRQ010000074.1:0-4606 GCA_044341445.1 Candidatus Planktophila sp. | reverse complement strand
TACCTCTCGCGAATCGCAGAACAACGTGGCGACTGGGCTGGAGAAGTAATCTCGATACGGGAGGCAGATGTTGAAGCAATTTCACGACTTGTAGATAGCGATCAGATTAACTTCCAGGCGTGGGTCACTGAACAAAAAATCTTACTTGTGCGGCGTTAAAGCGCCAAGCTTGCTTTAATCGAGACTATACGTCCCAGAACACCATGTATGAACCCCGCCGACTCTTCAGTACTGAGAGACTGAGCAAGCGTGAGTGCCTCATCGATAATAACTGCATCATCAATCTCATCTTGCCAAAGAATTTCGAAGATTCCAAGACGCAGTATATTTCGATCTACGGCAGCTAAACGATCCATATCCCACCCTTGGGCGTAGGTACTAATGAGCTCATCGATTTTTCTCTTGTGAAGGTGGACGCCTTCAACTAGTAAGCGGGTGTATTCACGAATCGGGCGCGCATCAACACCTTCTTCAACCACATCCCGCAGTGATAACAATTCAAGCAGATCACTCGAACGGATATCAGACTCGTAAAGGAGGTCCAGAGTTTGTTTACGCGCTTTACTGCGAGCTGACACTAGTTCGCGCGGCCTTGGTACGAACCATCGCGTGTATCAACCACAATCTTCTCATCTTGTTTAATGAAAAGTGGTACCTGAACTTCGATACCCGTTTCTACCGTTGCAGGTTTTGTTCCGCCCGATGAACGATCTCCCTGTAGTCCTGGCTCTGTATACGTAACAACCAATTCAACAGATGCTGGTAGTTCGATGTAGAGCGGATTACCATCATGTATCGCCACAATCGCTTCGGAATTCTCAAGCATATAGTTTGAAGAATCCCCTACCGTTGCAGATGAGATTGTCATCTGATCAAAATTCTTGTTGTCCATAAAGACGAAATCATCGCCCTCTTTGTACAAGAAGTTCATTTCGCGCTTTTCAAGTATCGCAATCTCAACTTTGACTCCAGCATTAAAGGTTTTATCGACAACCTTTCCAGTCAAAACCTGCTTCAACTTGGTGCGCACGAATGCTGGGCCCTTGCCAGGCTTTACATGCTGGAATTCAACTACGGTCCAGAGCTGACCTTCAATATCTAAGGTCATGCCATTCTTAAGGTCATTTGTTGTTGCCACAGTCGCGCTCCAGTTCATCGCAACCGATCGATTTCAGCTGCTATAGATTTCTAAGTTTAGCGTATGAAAAATTATGCTTTGAGATCTTTCAAAGCAATCAGAGCTAACACGTAGGAGTGTGGCCCAAACCCGCCGATCGTTCCTGTTGCAACCCCTGAGATGACAGATGTGTGGCGGAACTCTTCTCTGCTGAGCGGGTTAGAGAGATGAACTTCGAGCAACGGTCCTTTAAGCATTGCCGCCGCATCACGGATGGCATAGGAATAGTGAGTAAAGGCTGCAGGATTAAGGATGACCGGAGTCTGAGAGTCTGCGGCCTCGTGCAGCCATCCAATAATGGTGGACTCATCATCGCTCTGACGAATATCGGCGGTGAACCCTAGGCCACTTGCTGCTTTCGAAATGTATTCAACAAGTTGTGGATAGGAGAGGTCGCCATAAACACTCGAGTCCCGAATATCTAGCCGAGCAAGATTCGGACCATTGATTACTAGGACGTTCATGAACATACCTTCTCATATGCCTTAAGGAGTTCCCCCGGCGCCACATCAGTAAGCCGATCAGTAATTCCGATTTTTGATATCACAACGAAGCGGACCGAGTGTCCCCGGCTCTTTTTATCTCTCGACATAATGGCGCGCAGCTCGGGCCAATCGCCACCCTTATAGTGAGTAGGTAAGCCAATTCCTTGCAGGATTGAGAAATGCAGTTGATGCACTTCATCAGTGATGAGGCCCAGTGAGAGTTGGAGATGGGCCATGTAGGCCATTCCAATGGAGACACATTCACCATGCTTTAAAGAGTATTTCGAATGTTGTTCGACGGCATGGCCAAAGGTGTGTCCATAGTTAAGAATCTCTCTCTCAAAACCCTCTTTGAAATCATTACCGACGACACTGGCTTTAATGGCCACCGATCGATATATCAAATCCGCCACCAGTTCGTGATTGCTTCGAATGGAGGCCAGGCTCTGACCTTGAATGCGCTTGAGTATCTCTTCATCCCTGATGAATCCACATTTAATTACTTCAGCGAGACCGGCAGCAAAATCCCGATCGCTCAAGGTCGTAAACCACGACAGATCGATAAGTACTCTGTTGGGAGAATGAAACGAACCGATCATGTTCTTTCCATAATCTAAATTCGCACCAGTTTTTCCACCGATTGCAGCATCCACGGCGCCAGCAACCGATGTCGGAACCGCCACCCAATCTATTCCACGCAAATACGTCGCTGCAGCAAATCCTGCAATATCTGTAACCGCTCCCCCACCTATACCCACGATCAGATCACTTCGTGTGAAGCCACCTGCTGCCAACCAGTTCCAGAGTGTGAGAAGCGATACCGGGCTCTTTCCTTCTTCTCCATCTGGTATCGGACAGTAAAAGAATTCGCAATCGTCGGCCTCAAGATTTCCTACCTGGTCGCGCATCGCTTGCGTAAGAATTACCGCGCAGCGGGTTCTACCTTTGGCGATCTCAACTAACTCGTGACGCCAATCTTTGGTCATTAGTACGTCATACTCTCGCTCTGCTTTGATCTTTATGACTTTTCTCATGACTGATCCTCTTTAGCTAGGAGCTGAACTATCTTCGAAGATACTTGCGAAGGCGTGAGATCATCGGTAGATACTGTAAAAGTTGCTAGCTCTTCATAGATTGGTCGACGTGCATTCATGAGCTCTTGCCATTTAGCGCGTGGATTGCCCACAAGGAGTGGACGGTCTCTATTAAAGCCCACACGTGGAGAGGCGCTAGCTAAGGAAACATCGAGAAATACGATCGGTGTCGGGTTATTGCGTAGCGCTGACTGCGCCTGCTGATCAAGAACCGAACCCCCACCAAGAGAGAGAACGCCTACTCCTTTTTCCAATCGATCAAGCACAACTGCTCTCTCGATCTCCCTAAAGTATGGCTCACCTGATTCAACGAAGATATCCGAGATGCTCTTGTTCCATTTCTTCTCGATAATCGTATCTGTATCAGAGAATTCGACACCCATTCGTTGAGCTAGGGACTTTCCCACTGAGGATTTACCAGAGCCCGGAGGACCAATCAAAATCGCTGAGAGCATCGCTACCTGATTCGAAGATGATCTACATATGAATTGAAATTGCGCTTCGTCTCTTGCACGCTATCTCCACCGAACTTCTCGAGAACCGCTTCGGCGAGTACAAGTGCGAGCATCGCTTCGCCCACTATTCCTGCAGCAGGAACTGCACAGACATCCGAACGTTGATTGATCGCCTTTGCAGGTTCACCAGTTGCGGTATCGATGGTGTCTAGCGCTTTCGGAACGGTGGATATAGGTTTCATTGCAATGCTTACGCGCAATATTTCTCCGTTAGACATTCCACCTTCTGTGCCACCAGCGCGATCGCTGCGTCTGACAATCTGACCCTTGGCGTTCTTCTCAATTTCATCATGGGCGACTGAGCCACGACGAGTTGCAGTTGTGAACCCATCACCGATTTCAACGCCCTTAATCGCCTGAATTCCCATCATCGCTGAGGCGATGCGCGCGTCAAGTCGACGATCCCAATGAACGTGTGAGCCTAAACCTGGCGGAAGATTAAAAGCTAAAATCTCACAGACACCACCGAGCGTGTCACCATCAGCGTGGGCTGTTTCGATCTCCTTCATCATGCGTGCGCTAGTCGCGGCATCACTACACCGAACCGGATCGCTATCAATTCTCTCCATATCGTTTACTTCTGGTAACACCGTCTCATCGGGAACGCGCACAGAACCGATCGAAAGGACGTGGCTAACGATGGTGATACCTACGCTCTGTTCCAGAAAAGCACGTGCTACAGCACCGAGTGCAACTCGCGCCGCAGTTTCACGCGCACTTGCTCGCTCTAAGATTGGTCGAGCGTCATCAAAGTCGTATTTCTGCATTCCGACAAGATCGGCATGACCTGGTCGTGGTCGAGTCAGAGGTGCATTACGTGCCAAATGTGCAATCTCTGATTCATCTACTGGATCAGCAGACATGACCTTCTCCCACTTGGGCCATTCAGAGTTTCCTACTTGAATGCTGATCGGGCCACCCTGTGTAAGACCCAACCGCACACCACCAAGAATTGTTATCTTGTCGGCTTCGAAATTCTGACGCGCTCCACGACCAAAACCTAAACGACGACGAGCCAGATGATAATCAAGGTAGGTCGAGTCGATCTTCACATGAGCAGGTATTCCCTCGAGGATTGCCGAGAGAGCCTGTCCGTGAGATTCACCTGCTGTCAGCCAACGCATCCCCCTATTCTGACAGATTGCTCCCCAAGATGCCTGCCAATTTAGAGAAAAAGAACCACTACCGTAGCAATCGATAGAGATGGTGCTAACGGAATCGAGATATTTCGGGTGAAATCACATCGAGTCGATACGATCATATGGAATAGAGCGGCAAGAGAGAAGCAGCCACAAAACCAGTAGTAACTTGTGGGGCCTGCAGGGATCACCAGCA
>JBIIRQ010000176.1:0-4681 GCA_044341445.1 Candidatus Planktophila sp. | reverse complement strand
GCTTAAATACGAGGCGCTGCCCGTGATGACATGCCAGGAAAGCCAGGACTTCCATGCCGATTTCATTGCTGGATCGCTATCGAAGGCGGCAACAAGTGGTGAGATACCTTCAAAAAATGAAGGCTGGCCAATGACTACGTGCTCAAAGGCAACTGCAGGGATTTCACCGGCGCTAATCCAGAGCGACCAGTTAAGTGCAGGGGAGAGCGCCATTAACTCTTTGCCCGTCATCTTGTTGTAGGTCAGGCTGGCATCGCGGTTTCGGACCTGATCCCAATGCAGGGCGGCGACTTTGGTTTCAAGTTCAAAGACTTCGCGCGCCTTGGTTGCGCCATCTGCAATTCCAAGCAGGGTAAACATCTTCTCGACGTGAGTCAGGAATGCGACGCGAATGTTTTCGTACTGCTCTTCCTTGTAGTAACTCTCATCCGGCAGCGATAGCCCGCCCTGGTGGATGTATAAAATATTGGCAGATGAATCCATCATGTCGGGATAGATCGCGGTCTCGGTAATGCCACTCGCACCACGGGCCTCCAGCCATGACATGGTCGAGATGAAATCATCCAATGAGTTAATCGCAGCGACCTTGGCTAGATCGGCAGCAATTGGGGATGCACCTAACTTTTCGATCTGCGCTTCATCCATAAAGGAGGCATACAAGTCGGTGATTTTCTGCGCCTCTGGACTTCCTGATGCGCTCTCGATAATCGCGCGTACCTGCGCTTCGGCCTCATTGCGCAAAACCATAAATGCGCCATCTGTTGCGCGGTCTTCTGGGATGACGCTCTCTTTGAGCCACTTACCGTTGAAGTGACGGAAGAGGTCATCTTCTAATCTGACCGTAGGGTCTATAGATGAGGTATCGATTCCGCTCTTGAGCTCTGACATGATCGGTAGTTCTCCTTTAAAATCAAGTAGTTGAAAATTCAACTGTAGGCATATAGTTGGCTTATGGCACGAGAAAACGCTACCCCACCACGTTGGTTAAACCCAACAGAGATGGCTGCTTGGCGCAGATACATCGTTGCAAGTCGTCGCCTGCTTGAAGCCCTCGATGCTGATCTGGCCGACCACGAACTTTCGATGCCGGACTATGAGATCTTGGCCCAGCTCAGCGATGCCCCTGATCGCAGAATGCGCATGAGCGAATTGGCCGATGTGGCGATGCTCTCGCGCTCGCGGTTATCTCATCGAATGAAGGTGATGGAGAAAGCGGGGTGGGTTCGCCGTGAAGCATGCCCGATTGATAAGCGCGGATTTTTCGCGGTGATGACCCCCAAGGGATGGAAGGCGATTGAGGCCGCGGCCCCTGACCATGTCGAAAGTGTGCGCCAGCGTTTTGTTGATTTGTTAAGTAAGGATGATCAGAAAGTTTTGGCGGAAATCTTTTCTCGCGTCACAGATGAGCTCCGAAAAAATCCATTGGATTAAATAAAAAACCCCCGACCGTGAGGCCGGGGGTTTTTTATAAGTAATAAATTACTTTGCTGCTGCCTTCTTACGACGGCGCTTCTTTGGAGCAGCTGCTGCTGCTGCCTTCTTACGACGGCGCTTTGGAGCTGCCTTCTTAGCTGCTGACTTCTTGCGACGCTTTGGAGCTGCCTTCTTAGCTGCTGCCTTCTTGCGACGCTTTGGAGCTGCCTTCTTAGCTGCTGCCTTCTTGCGGCGCTTCTTTGGAGCTGCTGGTGCAGCTGCCTTCTTGCGGCGCTTCTTTGGAGCTGCTGGTGCAGCTGCCTTCTTGCGGCGCTTCTTTGGAGCAGTTTTCTTTGCTGCGGCCACGTTAATCTCCTATCGGAATGGTTCGGATCCGTCACCCAAACCTGTTGCGTAGATAAGTGTGACGGAAATGCGGAAGTTTCGCCAGTACATAATGAGAAAAATTAGAGTGCGTGTCGCAGATTTATTTTTCGCATTTCTTATGCATATTTGTAAAAAAACGGAAAGAATTTTGAAAAAATCACTTACGAATTGGTATTTTCGGGCGAATTTTCTCGTTCGGCCCGCCTTTTTCGCTCTGCAACGGCATATTCATCGGTCTGAACATCAAATTTTCGTAATTTCGGGAAAAAAATCGCCAAAATTCCGACACCAATCACGCAGGCAATACCCCCAGAAGTTACCGAGATGGTCAATGTAGTAGCCGATGCCATCGATGCTGCCCGAAGTTGGCCTAGTAGGGGACCAACTGTGTAGGAAAGTAATTCGATTCCTGCCAAACGTCCTCGCAGATGATCAGGGATTGTCTGGTTCCAGATCGCACCCCGAAATAAAACACTGACCATGTCAGCGCCACCGGCCAGGACGAGAAAGAAGAGGACGACGAAGAGATAGTCAGTCGCCCCAGCCAGTGCAATCGCTGCACCCCAACCGGCGGCGGCCCACATAAAGGCACGTCCATGAAAACGATAGGTACGAGTCCATCCACTTGTCAGAGTAACGGCCAGTGCACCGATTGTTCCAGCTGAATAAAAGAGTCCGAGCGCCCACGGTGCATTTACTTGGTCGACCCAAAACGGAAAGAGCGCGATCGGCATTGCCAGAAACATTGCAGCGAGATCAATGATGTATGTTCCCTTTAAATCTTGCCGACTTCGGGCATAGGCCACACCCTCCCATAACGCTGCCAGAGATGGCTTTTCGGCCTCATGTGATGGTGGTACTTTCCTTACACGAAGTAAGAGCGCAAGTGAGATTACATATGTTCCAATATCAACTGCAAATGCCAGTGATACACCAGAAGATGCGATTAGTAATCCGCCAATTGTGGGGCCAACGATAAATCCAAATTGGCGACGCAGACTCATGAGGGCAATGGCGCTAGGAATATCTTCATGGCCGACCACTCTGGGCAAAATCGCATCAGCACTTGGTCCATGCAGACCATTGACTGCGGCAAAGGCGGCGCCAACGATGTAGATGAGATAGAGATTGGGATCTGCCGAAAGTGCATTGAGCAGCAAGATCAGCGAGAGGATGCCGGCGGCGGCTTCGGTTAGCCAGATCATTTTTTTTCGATCAACGGCGTCGGCCAAAACCCCGCCATAGAGACCAAAGATAATCAGCGGGATCAATTCAACGAGACCACTGATGCCGACAGCCAGATAAGAGTTGGTGATCTCTTTAACTTGGAATGGGATGGCCACATAGGTGATCATCGAACCGAGGTTTGAAATCAACCCAGAGGTCCAGAGGTAGCGAAAATCTCGATACTTTCGAATCGGCGTGAGATCGATCGCCAGATTCCTCATCTGAGGATCTTATGTGCCACCTATCGAGAGCTGTCTAGTGAAAACTCTGATCTTCGGTGGGAAAAGATCCGCTTCGAACATCGTCGGCAAATTCGCGAGCTGCCCCCAAAATTTCGCCACGTAGATTGCGGTAGGCCTTTGCTAATCTCGGTGCGCTCTCTGTCAGCCCCACCAGATCAGTCCAGACAAGGACTTGGGCATCACAATTGACCCCGGCACCTATGCCCACTGTGGGAATTGAAAGCGCTGCGGTAATTTTCGCCGCCAATTCAGCTGGTACCAGTTCAAGGACGATGGCAAAAGCCCCGGCTTTTTCCAGAGCGAGCGCCGCCTCAACAATGGCATCGCCATCATCGCGCCCCTGAACTCGGTAGCCCCCAAGTTGGTGAAGTGATTGGGGAGTGAGCCCCAGATGGCCCATCACCGGAATTCCAGACGAGGTTAACTTCGCAACTGTTGCCAGATGCGCGCCTTCTAACTTCACCGCCATCGCACCCGCTTCTTTGAAAAAACGTAACGATGTTTCCAAGGCCTGCTCTGGCGAAATCTCATAACTACCAAAGGGAAGATCGGCCACGACCATCGCGCGCGAAGATCCGCGGACTACTGCACGAACCAAGGGGAGTAGCTCATCAACGGTGACCGGAATCGTGTTCTCTTCGCCAAGGAAATTATTGCCGGCTGAATCACCCACCAGTAGAACTGGGATTTCGGCCTCATCAAAAATTGCCGCTGTCATCTGTTCATAGGATGTGAGCATCGCCCATTTTTCGCCCGCAACTTTGGCGGCCTTGAGATCAACGATGGTGACTCTGCGATGGCGCGATCCGCCATAAAGGGATGTAGACATAAATGTTTCTCCTTACCTCAAAGCTTGCGGCGCAAGTCCCTGGGTTTAGATAAAAGGGTAGTGCAAGTAGGCTTATCTTATGAAGTCAGCAGGTACCGGCCACGGCGGTAATCGCCTGCGTATTGCCCTGGCTCAGATCAATCCCACCGTGGGCGATCTGCCTGGAAATAGCGCTGAGGTGCTTCGCGCCGTCTCAGCGGCAGCCGATGGTGGTGCGCATCTAGTCGTCTTTCCGGAAATGTTTCTTACCGGATACCCGATTGAAGATTTAGCCCTGCGCGCATCTTTTCGTCACGCCAGCAAAGAAGCAATCAATGATCTGGCACGCGCCATCGCCGAGCAGGGCCAAGGTGATCTCGTTGCAATAGTTGGGTATCTCGATCAGGCAGCAAACGGTGGGCCGCAAAATGTCGCCGCCGTCATTCATGGTGGTCAGGTAAAAGCTCGTTATATCAAAACTCACTTGCCGAACTTTGGCGTCTTTGATGAGTATCGAAATTTTGTTCCAGGAGATCAAACCCTGGTGGTTCGAATTCACGGTGTCGATGTGGGCATATTGATCTGCCAGGACATCTGGCATGAA
>JBIIRQ010000073.1:0-4713 GCA_044341445.1 Candidatus Planktophila sp. | reverse complement strand
ATCGCGATCTGGTTCTCTGCTTCAAAACCTACCGTTGAAAATTCTGGTGCATAAAGTCGCACGAGAGCCGGTGCAAAGATGACTCCAATAACAACTAAAAGCAGAAGTATTCCTGAAATTGTTGTTACTAAGCGGGATGCAAATCCATCACCACCATCTTCATCGGCGAAAGAGCGAACCAGTTGTGGAACAAAGATTGCAGTGAGTGCACCACCAACAAGTAGGTTATAGAGAATATTCGGCATGGTGTTGGCAACGTTGTAGGTATCTGCAAGGAGAGCAGTACCCAACACCGCGACACCGAGGATCGCGCGGAAAAAACCAGTGATCCGAGAAAGAATCGTGCCGATCGCCATAACGCCAGAGGCGCGGAAGAGTTCATTATTTTTCATCTACGCCCCTTTCTTATTCTTCGATACGTTTGAGCACCGGCACCGATAAAGAGTAGAACGGCGGCACCGGTTGTAAACCACGCCACTCTTGAATCGATCAAGGTCATAGTCAGCGATAACTCTGATGCGGGCCCGAGCCACTTGCCAGTTGAGTTTGTAAGTGCCGCATTTACATTTGTTACACCAGGGGCGATCACTGTAAACGGAACTGCAAATTGTGTTCGCGTATTAGGCTCGAGGGTAATCTGCCGCATGTCATTAACAAGAACTTTGATGTTGGAGGCACGGAAAATAAGATTCACAGTGACCGCCGAAGTGAAACCATTTACAAGTGTGAGGGGCACATCTACAGTCTCAGATGTAAGCGTGTACTTACCGGGATTAACTCTGAGTTTGTCTCGTTCTTGCGCAACACCAACGACAGCGCTTTGTCCAAACTTTTCAGAGAGCCCACCATTTATTGATGGAGAGAGAAGGATCGCTAAGCGTGCACGAAAGAGTTCAAGCTCAGGAGCTGTTACGACGGTCGTTAGTTTCGAAATAGCCTGTCTGCTCACGGTGTAGTTTTTTCGAAGCGGGCCACTAATTTTTGCCTGCTTGTTATTGCTGTATGACTTATCAATTTCTATCGTTCTTCCAAGATGGAAAGACACTCGTTCTGCCCCGTATGAAAAGTAAAAGAGCAGTTCACTTGGGGCAAGTTCTTTTGCTATGGCAAGATCAGGATTTCCATAAGCAATAGGAGTTATTTCGGCCCCGGTAGTAGCAATCTTTAATTGATCAAGGAAAGCAAGAGCAACTTCAACCCCTTGCCCATCAGATTCATCCACCAGTTCATACCCGTCTGTCATCGCTGCGACTTCATCCAGAAATGCACCATCAATAATCCAGCGAGTCTGAAGAGGTAGGGGAGAAAAGATGAGAGAACCGAGCCTACCTTCTGGGGTGAGCGAAGTTGCCAGATCATCACTAATAAAACGGCCATCAATGAGTTGATGTGGTTGCTCAATAAGTTCAACTGTATGTATGGCAGATGAAGCGGTTTGCGGGAGAGAAATTCCAGATATCGTGAGAATAAGGAGGAGAAGCGAGAACTTTTTCACTCACTCACCTCTGTCGCCTTAGTACGAGCAATCAGTTTTTTCTCATCGGGATATGCCAAGAGACCAACAATCTCATTGAGCGGAAACCAACCCACTTCATCAACTTCAGATTCTTGTGCTGCTAAAACTCCACCGGTTTCTTTAAACTGAAAATGATGAACCGTCTTATGAATTCGTTTACCGCCAGCCATAAACCAGAAATCAATTACACCGAGCGATCTTTCAATTTCGGAGCGTATCCCAGTCTCTTCGGCAACTTCACGGATAGCCGCTTGTTCCGGAGTTTCACCTTCTTCGATATGACCTTTAGGCAGTGACCAGAGAATTCGTTTTCCAGTTGCGTCTTTGTGATCGCGTCGCCCAATCAGCAGGCCTTGTGTCTTGGTTCCATCGATGACGAGCCCACCCGCACTTATTTCATCTACTCGTTTTGCATACGGAGGTTTTGGCGCAGAGGGTTTTCCTTTTTTTACGGGCGCTTGCGCGCCCGCCTCGCCAGAGGTGTGATTCTGTGGGGCGCGATGTGCAGGTCGCTTACGCCTGCGCTTCTTCTTAATGCCTTCGCTGCCCGCACTAGGTGCCGGGTTCATGACATAAGGGTAGTGCTCGGGACTAGCCTTAGCCATTATGTCTTCATCTGAGATGCCCACAGCCTCACAAGCGGGGTTAAGCGCTGCCAGTGAGATGGCTCTTGCCTCGTTGATCCAGCGCGCACCACTAGCGAGTTCGCTCGCCACCATCTTTAAAGAGAATGATTTTACCCTCGCGCTTGTGGGCGGTCCTGTGCGCGATGCTCTCCTTGGGCGACTGGGCAACGATCTTGATTTCACAACAAACGCCCCCGCTCTTGAGAGTAAGAAAATATTGCAAAAATGGGCGGATAACGTCTGGGATACAGGAATTGAATTTGGAACAGTCGCGGGAAAACGTGGAGATACAACGGTAGAAGTAACAACATATCGAAGCGATAGCTATTCAAGCGATTCAAGAAAACCACACGTTCTTTTTGGAACCTCAATCGAAGGTGATTTATCACGCAGAGATTTCACTGTAAATTCAATGGCCTTTGAGTTAACTGGAGATGCACCTGTTTTCATCGATCCTTATGGTGGCCTCGTTGATTTAGCAAAGAAAATTCTGCGAACCCCCGGAAAGCCAGAAGATTCATTCAGTGACGACCCACTGCGAATGTTGCGCGCAGCCAGATTCGCAAGCCAATTAAATTTTGAAATCTCACCAGAAGTTCTTGCAGCGATGAGAGAGATGACAGATCGCCTCGAGATAATTTCTGCCGAGCGCATACGTGATGAGATTACAAAACTCTTAATGTCGAATAATCCACGCCTTGGCATAACAATTCTTGTCGACACAGGACTTGCTGCCAAAGTTATTCCGGAAATACCCCAACTGCGGCTAGAAGTAGATGAACACCACCACCATAAAGATGTATACGAACACTCCATCACTGTTCTAGAGCAGGCAATCGCTCTCGAAGATCGCTTGGGTGGAGCCAACCTTGTTATTCGTTTAGCAGCCTTATTACATGACATTGGAAAACCTAAAACCCGTGCCCTCATCCCAGGAGGTGGAGTCTCTTTCCATCATCACGAAGTAGTAGGTGCGCGGTTGGCGAAATCTCGCCTTAAAGCTCTGCGGTTTAGTGGTGAGATTGTCGATCAGGTAGAGACTCTCATCGCGCTGCATCTGCGCTTTCACGGATATGGGGACGGAGAATGGACGGACTCGGCCGTACGAAGATATGTGCGTGATGCTGGGCCACTACTTGATCACCTTCATGTGCTCACACGCGCCGATTGCACAACTCGCAACGCTCGAAAGGCGGCGCGCCTTGCAGCAACATATGACGGTCTAGAAGATCGCATCGCCGTTTTAATGGAAGAAGAAGAGTTGTCAAAGATTCGCCCAGATCTCGATGGTGGTGAAGTGATGCAATTACTAGATTTAAAGCCTGGAGCGATGGTTGGTAAAGCCCTCGATTTTCTCTTAGAACTCAGGATGGAGCAAGGGCCGCTAGGGAAAGAGAGAGCGACAGAACTATTGCGAGAGTGGTGGGCTAAACAGAACGGATAAAAAATTTACTTGGTCGTAAAATAGTTACCGCAGTGAGTAGATATCCAACTCCGACGACAGTGGGCAATGTCCAAGTATCACCATTTGCTGGAAGTAATAGCGCTGCTAAAAGTGCACCACTTACAATTGAGAAATTTACAACGACGTCATAGACCGCGAAGACGCGACCGCGATATATATCATCAATTTTTGATTGCACGAGTGCATCATTTGTCACTTTTACACTCTGCCCACATAGAGCTGTGAAGAATGCCGTGAGAGCTAATGTAAGTGATGATCGCGTAAAGGCAAGTGAAATCACACTCACTGAGGCGGCAATCATCGCTAATCGAATCCAGCGATGACGCCCGACCTTTGCAACACCAATTGGAGCGATGATCGCACCAATAACAAAACCAACTGCGGCGGTAATGATCATAAAAGTGACACCGGCGAGGCCAGCCTCGGTATCAATCGGATTATTAAAGAAATTACGCTCAAGCACTAAAGTCATCAAAGTGAGTGCAGTCAATCCACCTCGTTGAATAGCAATTGCGATAATGCCTCTTGCTGCATCAACATGTTCTTCTAGAAAGCGAATACCTTCACGCATCTCCTTTAACCCTTGAGTGAGAGAACCCTTTGCAAGTTCGTGTGGCAGTGGGCCAATCTCATTTTTTGTCAGAAGAGATGCAAAGAGCGCGGCACTGAGATAGCCGCATGCGGCTACGCTGATAATTACTGCATCTGCATAATCGGCAGATGCTTGCGAATCAAGAATGTTACGAATACCTAAGCCAATACCGCCACCCAAAATAACCCAGACAGAGCCGCCCGTGACTACATAAGCATTTGCAGAGATGAGTTTTTCTCGGGATACAACAAGGGGAAGCCCGGCTGAAAGTCCAGCAAGAATTAATCGATTGACACCGAAGGCGATGAGAACAAAAACGGTGAGTTCGACGCCGGTTCGTCCTTGAAAGATCAGGATGGCAATAGTTGAAAGAGTTAGCGTGCGAATCAAGTTTGCAATTAGTAAGGCACGTTGGCGCGAGAAGCGATCAAGTATCGTTCCAACAAAAGGTCCAACAATTGAATATGGAACCAAGACCAGCGCGAAAGCAAGGGCGGCGCTCATTGCATCAGCT
>JBIIRQ010000071.1:0-4834 GCA_044341445.1 Candidatus Planktophila sp. | reverse complement strand
TGAAGATAAGCGCTTCGACAAGCTCACCGTGCTCACCATTGCCCCACTTTTGGGTCGGGCGATCCGTGAAGTCTTCGAAGATGGCTCAGTAACAAGCCTTTTTGACGGACACAGCTAACTCAGGCTAATCTTTGCCCTGTTCCGGCGAGGGTGAAATTTATCCGTGATCGACGGCGTAGGTATCAACTCCTGCTGGAACTTCATGCAATGCAAGTGAAGTATCTACAGCGCTAAGGGAGTAAGACAATGGCAGAAGTATCAATCAAGGGAACATCACGTACCGAATTCGGTAAGGGTGCTTCACGTCGTGCACGCGTTGCAGGACTTGTCCCAGCAGTTATCTACGGCCATGGCGAGAAGCCACTTCACATCACATTGCCAGCACGCGAACTTGGCGTAGCCCTCAAGGAGTCAAACGTTCTCCTTAACATTGATATTGATGGAAAGGTTGAACTCACACTTCCAAAGTCAGTAGTTCGCCATCCACTTAAGCAGATCCTCGAGCACATCGACCTCGTACTTGTTCGTCGTGGTGAGAAAGTTACCGTTGACGTTCCTGTTCACACTGAAGGAAAGCACGATCCAGACGGCATCCTTGAGCACGTCAATCACACAATCGAAGTTGAAGCCGAAGCAACATCTATTCCTAAGTTCCTCACTCTCAACATTGAGGGTATGGCAGCTGGAACTTCACATTACGCATCAGAGGTTGTTCTTCCAGCAGGCATAACTCTTGTGAGCGATCCAAAGATGATTATCGTTCACTTGTCTGAGCGTTCAACAGCAGCGGTAGAAGAGGTAGCAGCTCCAGTAGCAACAGATGCTGCGGCACCTGCAGCAGATGCTGAAAAGAAAGACGCTTAACCCGTACCCTTTCTCATTATGACGTGGTTGGTAGTGGGCCTTGGTAATCCAGGCGATCAATACGCTGCCACCCGTCACAATGTGGGTCAGATGGTTATCGACCATCTCATTAAACGCCACAATGTAAAGCTTGCAAACCATAAATCTCGCACCCAGATTGCCGCCTACAAATTAGGCGTTGGTGTTGATGCGCATCCAATCATTCTCGCTAAATCAAATAGTTACATGAACGAAACTGGCGGTCCGATTAAGGCGTTAGCTAACTTCTACTCGGTTGGACCAGCAAAGATTATTGTCTTGCACGATGAATTAGATATTGGGTACTCAGTCATCCGCAGCAAACTAGGCGGCGGCGATAACGGCCACAACGGTTTGAAATCAATGACCTCAGCCTTTGATACCCCTGATTATTACCGCGTTCGCTTGGGTATTGGTCGCCCCATGGGCCAGCAAGATCCAGCTGACTTTGTTTTGAAACAATTTAGTAAAGAAGAGAAGCAGAGCTTGGAAGAATTTATTGAGCGCGGCAGCGATGTGGTTGAGTCGCTGATCGAAAATGGACTCGAATTTACGCAGGGAAAATTTAACTCTTAGATCAGCCTGTATTTCTAAGGCCAGCAGCAACACCATTAATCGTCAGCAGTAGCGCTCGAATCAACGTTGGATCTGCAGAATCACCCTTGGCTCGCACACGTTGCAGCAGATTGATCTGCAGTAAGTGCAGAGGTGAAAGATAGGCATCGCGTACTTGTAACGTGCGGGCCAGAACAGGTTGTTCGCTCAAGAGCGAATCTTTCTGGGTAAGTAGCAGAATCTCTGAAACGGTAAGTTCGAATTCCGCGGTGATCTCATCAAGGAAGTGGTGAAGCTCCTTTGGAACAAGTGTTTCTACATAACGACGAGCAGTGATCAAATCTGTCTTTGCAAGCGTCATCTCTACATTGCTAATAAATGTATGGAAGAAGTGCCAGCTCTGCAGCATTGATTTCATATCATCGCTCTTGCCCGCATCGCGCGCGGCCTTAAGACCTGACCCAACACCAAACCAACCCGGCACAATTTGGCGTGATTGCGTCCATCCAAATACCCAAGGAATCGCACGTAGAGATCCCAGACCTGAAGTTGCATCTGGCCTGCGCGAAGGACGTGAACCCAAGAAAAGATTGCCAAGTTGTTCTACAGGTGTAGATGCGTAGAAATATGCAGGAAGATCAGGGTGGTCAACCAAGTTTCGATATTGCGTAAATGAAGCATCAGAGATGAGATTCATGCAGGTGTTCCAGCGATCAAGTTCTTCTGCACTTTGACGTGGTGCGCGATTGAGAATTGTCGCCTCAAAAGATGCGGCCAAGGTGAGCTCAACATTCTCGCGTGCTAGTGCAGGTAATGAATACTTATCGCTAATGACTTCACCTTGTTCGGTGACTTTAATTTCACCATCTATAGATCCCCATGGAAGTGCAACGAGAGCTTCATAGGTTGGACCGCCACCGCGTCCGACAGAACCACCGCGTCCATGGAATAAGCGAAGACGAACGCCATGCTTCAGTGCGATATCGCGAAGGTGACGCTGTGCACGGTGAATTTCCCACTGGCTTGTTGCAATTCCTGCATCTTTATTCGAATCAGAGTATCCCAACATGACTTCTTGAATATCTCCACGAAGTTGAACGACTTTTCTATATGTTGGATTTGCTAAGAGACGATCAAGAATCTGACCAGCCGCACGAAGCTCGGCAACAGTTTCAAGGAGGGGAGCAAATCCGATCTTTGCTACACCTGACGACGGATCAACTAGCCCGGCCCATTTAGCTAGAACTGTTGCTGCAATCAGATCATCAGCGCCCTTTGTCATCGAAACAATGTAGGTTTCAATAATCTCTGGACCAAAGTCTTCAATCAATTCGTTAATTGCGACAAAGGTATTGAAAGTCTTGGCATCATTACCGGTCAGTGAAGAGGTTGAAGGATTCTGCTTATCTGCCAATAGTCCTGTGAGGGTTTCAAAGCGTTGATCGTGGCTCTGATCTGCATAGGTGCCACCGATAATTTCTGCCAGAGCTGCATGGTGGGCATCTGAATGTTCACGGATATCTAACGTGGCGTGGGTAATTCCAAAGGCAGCCACAGAACGGATTGTTCTTTCGAGCAATCCTGTTGCGATTAATTCTCCGCGGTGTGCAAAGAGTGAGTCACGCATCAGCGTTAAGTCAGCTAATAGTTCAGCGGTATCTTTGTAATCACGGTGGGCCACATGTGGGGCGCTTTTTGCATGGCGATCTCTAGTTAGAGCTAAGCGATGAACAATTGCTGTCGCCTTGAGTCGGTAAGGCTCTTGCGTATTGAGTCGACGAAAACGTGGCTCGAATTCAGGTATGTGCTTCAAGTCCTCTTCAACTGATGCAGAGAGTTCAGGTGTTGCACCGATGATGCGCGTTGAGACAGAGAGCATCTGACGTAATTGATCCATCGCCGCAATTGTGGTTCGGATTGCGTGGCCTACCTGCAGGACAACGGCAGCTTTTGTGATCTCAGGTGTGATATTTGGATTTCCATCTCGATCGCCACCGATCCATGTTCCAAATGTGAGTGGTCGTGCAGTCACCGGTAATTCCACCCCGAGGCGCTTCAAATGGTGTGCAAATTCATTCAATACTTCTGGAACCGTGGTTCGTGCCAGATCATCGAGGTAATACAGGGCGTTCATCGCCTCATCAAGTGGTTCAGGACGATCAACGCGAAGTTCATCGGTCTGCCATAACAAATCAATAATCTCTGCAAGTGATTGTGAGTTGGTCACACTCTTTGGTAAATCAAGCAGGCGCGAAATTTCACCAAGTTTGTTAAGGATTGAACGTCGCGCAGCTTCGGTTGGATGAGCGGTAAAGACAGGACGGACGCTTAATTCACTGATCCATTGTTCAAGATCTTCTTGTGAAAATTGATGTCCAGGAATTTGAGCTTTCTGCGCTGCAATCACTTTATCTACGGCACGAGAAATCCAAGAACCGTTGACTTCTCGTGACTCCGAGATAATTCGTACGCGATTGACTTGTTCTGCCACATTAGCCAGGTGGAAGTAGGTACTAAATGCTCGCACCAACTGAATCGAATCATCGACCGATAAATCTTTAAGTACTTCTCCGCCCGTTCCTTCGCGCACTGCTTTACGCACGCTTTCGACGAGATCGAGTAGCTCCTGGCCTTCCTGGCGGACAAGTGTCTGACCGAGGAGATCGCCCAGTCGACGCACATCTGCGCGCAGCGACTCATCCCGATTTGTCATGTACGTATTCTCGCAGGGAATTCTGCGCGCTGGGCACACCGTAGACTTTGCCTGTAGCCCCCTGGTCTTGACCAAGCGGGGCCAGTTGCTATTGGGGGGTGAATTATGCGCGGTCTTATCTCAGCCATCGAGATCAATCCAGAGATAGCCGAGGCACTTATTCATTCTCAGAAAATCATTGCGCCAAATCCTGCCTATCCATTTCTACTTGCAGCACGCGCCAAAGAGAAACCGTTACTTGTGATTACGAGTTCATCACGCAGCGCTGAAGATTTAGCCCACGAACTCCGCGAACTACATGATCATGTTCTTGAATTTCCGGCTTGGGAAACTCTCCCTCATGAGCGATTAAGTCCACGCACTGACACAGTTGCACGGCGAGTAGCAACACTTCATTCGTTAAAGGCAGGACATCACTCACATCCAATTGTGATTACCCCAGTGCGTGGGGCGATACATAGATTTATCTCAGCAATTTCAGCGAATCCGTTGCGCACGCTAGAAATCGGGCAAGAGCTATCACTGACCGATCTTGTCGAGCATTTAGCCATAAGTGCCTACACACGCACTGATCTCGTTGAAAGACGGGGAGAGTTTGCAGTGCGTGGTGGAATTGTCGACGTCTTCTTCCCGCTCGCCGTTCACCCAATTCGTATTGATTTCTTCGGTGATGAAATTGAGGAT
>JBIIRQ010000070.1:0-4881 GCA_044341445.1 Candidatus Planktophila sp. | reverse complement strand
GCCGTTCTTGCAATAGCAGCACTTAAATTACCGATTGCAATCGATGCGTGGGCTCCCTTGGCAGAAAATATGATCAGTGATAACGCAACTAGGCCAAGTGACATCATCACGATCTACGGCGGAAAAACTGTCGAAGTTCTCAATCCTGATGCCGAAGGTCGCTTGGTCTTAGCTGATGCTTTACAGCGTGCGCAAGAGGAGAAGAAGCTTGATGCAATTTTCGATATCGCCACATTGACTGGTGCACAAGTTGTTGCACTCGGTACTCGTACAAGTGCAGTGATGACAAATAATCAAGCCCTTTCAGATGCATTTGTAACTCTGACCGAAAAAACCGGCGAACTATTCTGGCCAATGCCATTACCAAGCGAACTCCGCGCATCACTTGATTCGCCCGTTGCAGATCTTGCAAACATTGGTGATCGCATGGGTGGAATGCTCGTCGCAGGAATATTCTTGAAAGAATTTGTTGCCGATGATCTTCCATGGCTCCATCTAGATATTGCGGGCCCTGCCTACAATGACCGCAGCCCACATGGATATACCCCCGTCGGTGGCACCGGTATTGGTGTCAGATCACTGATTGCCATCGCTCAAGAACAAATCTAGGGTGAGGCGGGCTCCTGCGAGCCATAGGTGTTATCTCGCTCGCATTCTGAGATTGCACCCCTGCGTCAGTTAGTCATTGAGCGTTGAGGCTGGCAAGATAAGGTTGTAGACCTAGTGGTCTGGTGAGAAAAGGAGTGCAACTTCTGTGCCTGATGTCGATCTAGTAATTCTCGGCGGTGGAAGTGGCGGCTATGCAGCGGCCTTGAGAAGTGCCCAGCTCGGACTCTCTGTTGTACTGATCGAGGCGGATAAGCTCGGTGGCACATGTCTGCATCGCGGGTGTATCCCAACTAAGGCCCTGCTTCACGCCGGCGAGGTTGCAGATACGGCTCGCGAATCATCATCCTTTGGAATCAACACCACCTTGAACTCAATCGATATGACTGGTGTGAACTCTTACAAAGACGGTGTTATTGCAAAGCTCCATAAAGGCTTACAAGGGCTCGTGAAACATCGTGGCATCACATATGTCGAAGGATATGGAAAGCTCGTATCGAAGAATACGGTTGAAGTAAATGGCACGCGATACACCGGTAAGAACGTAATTTTGGCTACAGGATCATATGCAAGAACTCTCCCTGGTTTAGAGATTGATGGCAAGCGCGTCATCACCTCAGATCACGGAACTAAACTCGATTACATCCCAAAGAGCGTCATAGTCCTAGGCGGCGGAGTTATTGGTTGTGAGTTTGCTTCAGTATGGAAATCATTTGGCTCAGATGTAACAATCATCGAAGGTCTACCGCACCTGATCGCGCTAGAAGATGAGTCTTCGTCAAAACTTCTTGAGCGCGCATATCGCAAACGTGGAATCAACTTTGAGCTTGGGACCCGATTTAAATCCCACACCGTCACTGCAGACGGAGTAACGGTAGAACTTGAAGATGGGCGAACATTCAGTGCTGAGCTTCTCTTAGTTTCAGTCGGACGTGGCCCAACTTCTGCAAATCTTGGTTATGAAGAGCAGGGCATCACGATGGATCGTGGATATGTGATCGTGGACAATAAATGTCGCACAAATGTGCCAGGTATCTGGGCTGTTGGCGATCTCATTCCTACTCTCCAACTCGCTCACGTTGGCTTCCAAGAAGGAATTCTTGTAGCCGAAGAAATTGCAGGGCTCAATCCTCGCCCAATAAATTATGACGGAGTTCCACGCGTGACATATTCAGAGCCTGAGGTTGCATCGGTTGGTTTATCAACTGCTCAAGCAAAAGAGCGCGGGCATGACGTTGTTGAACTTACCTACGACCTCGCTGGAAACGGTAAGGCACAAATTCTTGGTACTGCAGGTTCGATCAAACTTGTGAGCCAGAAGAATGGGCCAGTTCTTGGAATTCATATGGTTGGTTCGCGCGTCGGTGAACTTCTTGCCGAAGCACAACTCATCTTTAATTGGGAGGCAACGGCAGATGATGTAGCGCCGTTGCTTCATGCACATCCAACAATGTCTGAAGCTATGGGCGAAGCGCACATGGCTCTAGCCGGCAAACCGCTTCACGCACACGGGTAAGGGGAAAATAGAAATGACATTTTCAGTAAAGATGCCAGCACTTGGCGAAAGCGTCACCGAAGGTACCGTTACTCGCTGGCTTAAGAACGAAGGCGATCACATCAATGTTGACGAGCCGCTCCTCGAAGTATCAACCGACAAAGTAGATACTGAAATCCCATCACCTGTTGCAGGAACCCTTTCCAAGATACTTGTTCCCATCGATTCAACTGTTGCTGTCGGTGCAGATCTTGCACTCATCGAAGATGGCGCTGCTCCAGTGGCTGCCGCTCCGGTTGCTGCCGCTCCGGTTGCTGCCGCTCCGGTTGCTGCCGCTCCGGTTGCTGCCGCTCCGGTTGCTGCCGCTCCGGTTGCACAAGCACCTGCAGCTCCAGCAAGCGGAACAATTATTTCAATGCCAGCGCTCGGAGAGAGCGTTACCGAAGGAACTGTCACACGATGGTTAAAGAACGTTGGCGATAGCGTTGCAGTCGATGAAGCACTCCTTGAAGTATCAACCGATAAGGTCGATACAGAGATTCCTTCACCAGTTGCGGGAACTCTCATATCTATTGATGTTGCAGTCGATTCCACCGTTCCAGTTGGTGCCCGACTTGCCGTTATCGGCGGAGCGGGACAAAGTGCACCTGCAGCTGCTCCAGCACCCGCTGCTCCAGTTGTTGCCGCACCAGTAGTTGCCGCACCAGTAGTTGCCGCACCAGTAGTTGCCGCACCTGTTGCACAGGCTCCCGCTGCGCCAGTTGTTGCCGCACCAGTTGCACAGCCAACAGATTCCTATGTCACTCCTATAGTGAGAAAGCTTGCTTCAGAACTTGGAGTTAACCTCTCTTCAATTAAGGGATCAGGAATCGGTGGTCGCGTTCGACGTGAAGATGTTGAGGCTGCAGCCAAACCTGCAGCGGTGGCTGCGCCAGTAGCATCGGCGTCGCCAGTCGCTTCATCCCCGGCACGTACTGCACCTGTTATGAGTGCATCGCCGTTGCGCGGTACCACAGTGACAATGTCTCGTCTTCGTAAGGTAATTGCTGCTCGTATGGTTGAATCACTTGCAGTATCTGCACAGTTAACAACAGTGATTGAAGTTGATGTGACAAAGGTTGCGCGACTGCGTGATCGTGCTAAAGCGTCATTTGAAGCGCGTGAAGGCGTCAAGCTCTCCTTCCTCCCATTCTTTGCTGTTGCAGTGTGTGAGGCCCTTAAGCAACACCCAGTGCTGAACTCGTCAGTTGAGGGCGATCAGATTATTTATCATGGTGCAGAGCACCTTGGTGTTGCAGTAGATACCGAACGCGGGTTACTTGTTCCGGTTATTCAAAACGCTGGAGATCTCAATATGGGTGGTGTTGCTCGCAAGATCGCAGATCTCGCAGCACGTACTCGTGATAACAAGGTAAATCCAGATGAACTCAGTGGCGGAACATTTACCCTCACCAATACAGGTTCACGTGGTGCTCTCTTTGATACACCGATCATCAATCAACCACAGGTTGCGATTCTTGGTCTAGGCGCAGTTGTGAAGCGACCAATGGTCGTGCGTGGTGAAGACGGTGGTGAGACAATCGCAATTCGCTCTATGGTCTATCTCGGACTTTCTTATGATCACCGCGTTGTAGATGGAGCAGATGCGGCTCGCTTCCTTGTCACTCTCAAAGAGCGACTCGAGGGCGGCGCATTCGAATCTGACCTAGGTCTCTAATGTCAGCCCTCCCTCAGCGCATAGCGGTCACCGGTGCATCCGGATTGATCGGTAGCGCTCTTGTTGGCCATCTTAAAAGCGAAGGCCATACAGTCCAGCGGTTAGTTCGTCGTTTACCTGTCTCCCCCGATGAAATCCAATGGGATCCAACTACCGGATACGTAGATACCGATGCCCTCGCAGGCGTAGACGCAGTTATTCACCTTGCTGGAGTGGGTGTTGGCGATAAACGGTGGAACAAAAAATTTAAATCAGAGATTCTTAATTCGCGTTTACTTGGAACTGAGGCGATAGCCAAGGCAGTTGCTGAAGTACAACCTCAAGTCTTTATCTCAGCAAGTGCAATCGGGTGGTACGGCGAGTCAGGAAATCGCGGCGTAACAGAAACTGATCGCGCGGGAGATGATTTCCTTGCCGCTGTATGTCGCGAGTGGGAGGCTGCAGCTGACTTAGCCGGTGGTGTCCGCACGGTAAAACTTCGTACAGGTCTTGTCTTAGATCCAACCGGTGGCGCACTCGGAAAAATGTTACCGCTCTTTAAATTTGGTTTAGGTGGAAAGCTCGGCTCCGGAAAACAGTGGTGGTCTTGGATCACTCTCCATGATGTTATTCGCGCTGTCTCCTTTGCGCTCGAGAAACCAATTTCAGGTCCGATAAATCTGGTATCCCCCAATCCTGTAACAAATCAAGAATTTACATCTGCACTAGCTCGTGCGATGCATCGACCAGCAGTATTTCCTGCTCCTGCTATCGCACTCAAGATTGCACTTGGAGGATTCTCATCGGAGGTTCTGGGATCCAAGAAAGTTATTCCTCAGAAACTTATTGATGAAGGATTCACGTGGGATTATCCGCACGTAACATCTGCCCTCGTTGCTCTTATAGAAAATTAATTACTTCAAGGGCAGCTAAACGCCCACACGCGAGAGCGCCATTCTGTGATGGTGCACTGAGATAATCCCCTGCTCTCCAAATTCCAGGTGCGAGTTGAAGCGACGGGATCGATGATTCTCCTGGAGACGTCAACGGTAGAGCGTTCTTGATTTCATACTTGGCCACAAAC
>JBIIRQ010000069.1:0-4885 GCA_044341445.1 Candidatus Planktophila sp. | reverse complement strand
TGCCTTTAGCGTGAGACCGGAAGTCACTCCGTTCCCTGCATCTCTAACAAATATTCTGAAAGAGCTTGAGAGCGATCTAGGAATCTCGTTACCGAAAGACGGAAATCTTGAGAGATGGAGCGCTCAAGGGGTCATGTTGATCAATCGAACGTTAACCACGATCGCAGGTCAATCGCACGCTCACCAAAGAAGTGGTTGGCTAAAAATATCAGAAGTTCTTATTGGCGCAGTCGCTTCACGTGGCTCCATCGGAATTCTTTGGGGAGGTAACGCACATCAACTCTCTGATCTCTTCGAGGAAACTCTGGTTATCAAAAGCGCACATCCAAGTCCGCTGAGTGCATACCGCGGTTTCTTTGGATCGCGTCCGTTCTCGCGTGCAAACTCGCTTCTCGAAGAACGTGGACTCGCCCCGATTCAATGGTAAAAGAAAACCGGGCCCCCATGTGGGAGCCCGGTTTCTCTATCGGTAAATTTAGCCGATGAGGGCATTAACCGGTGATTGCAGGAAGTAAATCATGAATAGCCCTGAAACGAGGAGCAATAGAGGGTGTACCTCTTTAATGCGTCCTTGTACCAGACGTATCACAACGTGAGTAATAAATCCTGCGCCAATACCAACTGAGATGTTGTATGTAAATGGCATCAAGATTATGGTGAGGAATGCCGGAATTCCAATTCCGAGATCATCCCAATCGATATTCTTGACCTGGCTCATCATCAGGAATCCCACAATAATTAAGGCAGGTGTTGCCGCCTCATAAGGAATCATCGCAACGATTGGAGCAAGGAAGGTGGTGAGAAGGAACGCAATTCCGGTAACAATCGAGGCAAGTCCGGTGCGAGCACCTTCACCTACGCCTGTAGCGGATTCAATGTAGCTGGTATTAGATGAAACTCCCGCAGCGCCTCCAGTAGCGGCGGCAATTGAATCCACAATCAGAATCCGGTTTGCACCTTCCACATTTCCACTCTTATCTACCAATCCTGCCTGATTTCCGATCGCAGTCATTGTGCCCATTGTGTCGAAGAAGTCAGCGAGTAAAAGGGTAAAGACCAAGAGTGAGGCTGCTAGGAAGCCAGTCTTTGGATTAGTAAAAGCACCGAAGATATCTTCAAATCCCAACCCCAAAGTGTCAAAGCGTGGAGTATCTGTCAAATTCAGCGCCCCGGTGGAATCCTTAGGCAGAGCCGGAGTGTTGAGACCCCATCCGCGCGAGTTGGACTCTGTTGGGCTTATAAAGCTGTTTCCAACTTTGAATTGCGTCTCAACAATCAATGCAAGAATCGTCGAGGTGATAATTCCGATAAGAATTGAACCCTTAATCTTTCTAATCATCAGAATAATTGTTAAGAAAAGACCAAAAGCAAAAATTACTATTGGCCAACCAACTAACTGTCCACCATCGCCCAGTTCTAGAGGAACGTTTGCTGGCTTCGAGTTTTCACTACCCCATACGAAGTTCGGTGTTCGTCTGACGAAACCTGCATCAACAAGTCCGATGAGTGCGATGAAGAGGCCTATTCCGACAGAGATGGCGATCTTCAATGCATTTGGAATCGCTTTGAAAACTGCGATTCGAAATCCGGTAAGAACCAAAATGAGGATCAGGATTCCTTCGATCAAAACCAAGCCCATGGCCTGAGCCCATGTCGAATTCTTAGCTATGGAAACCGCAACAAAGGTGTTCAAACCCAAGCCGGTAGCGAGTGCGATAGGGAAATTAGCGACAGCGCCCATGAGAATCGTTAAAATTCCGGCAATGAGTGCTGTACCGGCGGCAACAATAATGATGGCGTTTGTTCTATCGCCACCACCAATGAATTCTCCGGCGCCATCTGTAGTAGCGAGAATAAGCGGATTCAATGCGACGATATATGCCATCGTAAAGAAGGTCACGAGTCCGCCGCGAACCTCCTGTGCAATTGTTGATCCCCGCTCAGAAATTTTGAAGTAACTATCTAGCATGTTCTACCTTCCTCATTTTGTTATCGGGGGTGGTTGCGACCCCGTGTGAAATGACGGCCCACAGACCGATCAGAGCTGGGGATGGCTTCGATGGGGTCAAAATATCTGACCCGATACGTTACTTAGCCGTTAGACGCGCAAGAGCGCCGAAAGAAATAGCGAGAGCTTGCCCAATAAAAAGGGCAAAAAGAAGTGTCCCGACGCCCAAGGTCCCTCCTAGTAGCGCTCCAAGAATCGAAACTACTACTTCTATACCTAACCTCACCCTGCCGACCCTCACCCCTGTTCGATTGTGCAGGCCAGTCATTGCGCCATCACGCGGACCTGGGCCTAGGCCGCAGGTGATGTAGAGAGCAGATCCCGCGCCTACCAAAGCAATTCCAATAAACACATAGGTCACACCAAAGAGAATTCCATCTTGTAATGGAAATATGTGCGTTCCTATATCGATGAAGAGTGCGATGACGAGGATATTTGCAATCGTTCCGAAACCAGGACGAACACGAAGGGGTATCCATAACAGTAATACGGTCACGCCTATGAAGAGAGTTGAGGTCCCAATTGTGAGCCCTGAATTAAGAGAAATTCCTTGTGCTAAAACCGACCACGGAGTATTTCCAAGACCAGATTCAATAATAAGTGCATCTCCGAGACCGAAAATTGCAAGGCCAAAAATTAGGATAAAGACTCGTTTGAATGAGAGATCCCAACGATGCTTCGCTCCCCAAGGAAGGATGGGAACCGTGCGATGTGGTTTCACAAATTCCAAGAAATCTCGTAGGTTCATTCTGCGATCATATCTTTAAGCGAGCAGTGACGAGTATGATTCGAGGATGTTTATCGGCTCTGGCACATTGATCAATGTGATAGCCATTATTGGTGGCGCCTCTCTCGGAGTACTCATTGGTGGGCGAATTCCGGATCGTACGCGGGCGCTGATCACAGACGTCCTTGGTTTGATAACAATTCTTGGTGCTGCCTCAGCTTTGGCCTACATCGCTTCTGAGCGATATATAGATTCCCTTCCACAAGGGTGGCCCTTACTTGCCATATTAGCGTCATTGCTTATCGGTGGAGTGATTGGTAGCGCACTCAATCTTGAAGCCAAGCTCGAATCCTTCGGTCAATATCTGCGAGGACGATTCAAAGCCGATCGCGAAGGAACCTTTGTGGAAGGGTTTCTCACCTCGTCACTTCTTTTTGTTATTGGGCCACTGGCAATTCTTGGATCGATAAGCGATGGAATGGGCACTGGTATCGATCAGCTCATTTTGAAATCATCGCTTGACTTTTTTGCCGCAATAGCCTTTGCCGCCAGTTTGGGTTGGGGAGTTGCAGCGTCGGCCATTCCGGTGGGCGTCTACCAAGGTCTATGGACCATGGCGGGCTTTGGACTGGGGAGCGTACTGACTGATTATCAGATTGATGCGATGACCATCGTTGGTGGTTTGATGCTTGTTTCGATTGGTTTAGGTTTGTTGAAGATAAAGACCATCGCAGTTGGAAATCTCTTACCTGCTCTGGCGCTAGCTCCAGTAATCGCTTGGGTTCTGCACCAGTTTGTCTAGATAGTCTTGGCATCGATGACGAATCGGTACTTTACATCACTTGCAACGGTTCGTTCATAGGCCTTATCAACATAGTCAGCGTTGATCACTTCGATGTCGCTCACAATTGAGTGTTCAGCGCAGAAATCGAGCATCTCTTGTATCTGCGCAATTCCACCGATCATTGACCCGGCAAGTGATTTACGACCATTGAGGAGAGCGCCTACCTGAACCGGATATGGAGCTCCAGGTAATCCAATGACGACAAGGGTTCCATCAATCTTTAGCGTTGCTAGATATATATTTATATCAATCTGCGCACTCACCGTATTGAGAATCAGATCGAAGGTTCGGGCGAGTGGCGTGAGATCTTGTGGTCCATGTACAACTATAAATTCATCAGCGCCCATTGCTAGAGCGTCGTCTCTCTTGGATTCTGAATGGGAGAGAACAGTCACGTGAGCACCGAGTGCGTGAGCGAACTTCACCCCCATATGTCCAAGTCCACCGAGTCCCATCACCGCAACTTTCGAACCCGTACCAACCTTCCAATGCTTAAGTGGTGAATACAAGGTAATACCGGCACATAGCAAAGGCGCAACGCCATCTAAAGCTAGTGATTTGTGGATCTTCACTGCATAATTTTCATTGACAACGAAGACATTGCTATAGCCACCCATTGCTACAGTCACACCGTCGCGCTCGAGAGTGTTGTAGGTCCCTGTCATGCCACGATCGCAGTATTGCTCGAGTCCATCTTTACATGGCTTACATTCGCGACAAGAGTCAATGAATACGCCGACGCCGATGTGATCACCGACAGAAAATTTGCTGACAGATGCGCCCACTTCGCGCACGATGCCAGCGATTTCGTGGCCTGGGACCATAGGGAAGATCGAAGGACCCCATTCTTCACGTACCTGATGGATGTCAGAGTGGCAGATTCCAGCGAAGGCAATATCAATCAGCACGTCGTTCGCGCCAATACTTCTACGTGTGAAATCGTGGCGCACAAAAGGAGCACCTTTACTGAGTGCGGCAAGACCTCGAACGTTAGTCATATTTCCCCTTTATATATCTGAATTACATCTGATTAAACGGAAGTGAATCATGAGAGACGTGACCAGCACGGGAATTTCTCGCTGTCACTCCACGCATATGGTGACGACGACAGAGAACTTCGTAGGCAACCTCCGAACTTGTTCCAACATCGGCAACGACTACCTGTTCGCCTTCGGTGACCATTGCTCCACCCACTGTTCGCGCATTATGTGTTGCTCTTGAACCACACCAGCAGAGGGCTTCTACTTGGAGAGTGCTCACTCGATCGGCAAGCTCAACTAAACGTGCTGATCCCGGAAACAGTTTC
>JBIIRQ010000068.1:0-4912 GCA_044341445.1 Candidatus Planktophila sp. | reverse complement strand
GAGGAATGGTTGGTTGGATTTAAATTTTTAAAATGGAGGTTCGTCGGAGGTGGTGGTTGCCCATCCGCCGCCGGCTGATGAAGGTGATGCTGCAGCCCAAGGATCGTCGTTAAATGAATCAGCAGCGGCAGCAGGTGCTGCGCCAAATCCACCGGCTCCGGCTGCGCGCTGGGTACGTGTGACCTTCGCGGTTGCATTACGGAGTGATGGACCTACTTCATCTACTTCTACCTCAAACACTGTGCGCTTTTCGCCCTCTTTTGTTTCGTATGAACGTTGCTTAAGTCGACCAGAGAGAATGACGCGCATTCCCTTAGTCAATGACTCTGCAACATTCTCTGCAGCTTGACGCCAGATCTGACACTGAAGGAAGAGGCTCTCGCCATCTTTCCATTCATTAGTTGTCTTGTCGAGATAACGAGGTGTTGAAGCAACGCGGAATTTTGCTACCGCCGCACCCGATGGGGTGAAACGTAGCTCTGGATCGTCAACGAGGTTTCCGATCATTGTGATTGTTGTATCTCCTGCTGCCATCTTTTCCTCTTCTCTCTAGGTTCTATGCCTATGCCTACTCTGGGTGGTCTCTACTGGTGGAGTCCATACTTTTAAATTACATCCCAGCGGTGACATTTTCTAGATGCCACAGAAGGAATGTGGAAATTATTCGGGACGAATAACCTTGGTGCGAAGAACGGATTCGTTCAAGTTAAGTTGACGGTCCAATTCCTTGATCGCTGCAGGCTCACAGTGCATATCTACAACTGCGTAGATGCCTTCGCCTTTTTTATTGATCTCGAATGTCATACGGCGACGGCCCCATACGTCGAGCTTGTCGACGCGGCCCCCGCTTTCCTTGATGATCTTGAGATATGTCTCAAGTGATGGTGTAACTGTACGTTCTTCGAGTTCTGGATCGAGAATGACCATTAATTCATAGTGACGCATGCGGTAACCCAACCTCCTCTGGACTAAGACGGCCACGGTATTTCCGTGACAGGAGGGTTATTGCTCTCCACAGAAGTGGAGGGCTAAGGGTAACTGTCGGCGGATTTAAAGAGAAATTCATGCGGGAATTGGCCGCCCTTTGCCTGCTTTTTTACCAATACCCCAACAAGGTAGAGGCAGGCCGCAATTCGCACCAGGGTTATCAGGGCGTAGCCAGCCAGCGGCAGCCCAAACTTTGCTCCCGTCACAGTTGCTAAGTGCTGCCAGATTGCAACGTGATAGATCACTTCTGCGATCTGCCAGATCCAGAAGGCGTGGACGTCGCGTCGGGTACTCATTGCTATCACGGCAAGGGGCGCTAACCAGAGAACATATTGCGGTGAATAAACCTTGCTCGCAATCATTACTAGCGCCAAGAGAATAAAGCTGACATCTGCCAGCGTCACTGTTTCTTTCGTTGAAAAGATAAGAAGGGAGAAAAGAAGTACCACAAGAAAAAGTGTGAGTATCGCAAAAAAGTTTGTATTACCTAAATTCACTCCAAGTGATGTCAGGCCATACCAGAGTGACCCCCAATCTTGGCCACGATCAAAGTTGAGTTTATAAAAGCGGAGCCAGCCTTCCGGAGTTGTTAAGAAAACTGGAAGATTAATAAGTGCAAAGGTAGCTGAAGTAATTACTAAATACCGAAGCAACTCTTTTATTTCATTACGCCTCCATAAAATTAAGGCGATGGGGAGAAGGAGAAATACAGGCATAAATTTTGTTGATATCGAAATTCCGATTGCAATGGCAGAGTGTTTATACTTTTTCCTATCAAACCAATAAATTGATAGCATCATCGATGTAATCGCCCAGAGATCCCAATTTATATAGAGTGATGCAACAGCAGCAGGCGCAATCGCAGCAAGGTAGGCAAACTCCGGACGAATTCGGTAGACGATAATTGCGAGAAAAATAAAGAGCGATGCTAAAAAGATCGCATTTATCCTGTAGTAGTTCAGAATCTCATCGTCACCAGTTGGGATTGCCTTGGCAAATATCCACATTACTGTTCCGGTGAGTACCGGGTACTCAACTGCATCAGTTTTTGACGAGTAAGACCATTGATCTTTATCTAACTCTCGCTCACCATAGAGCGCAGGAATATCTGAGTAACAGGCATGTATATATTGGGCTGGCGTAGCCCAACCATTTCCTTCGCAGGAGCTAAATTTAAAAGCTCCTACAAGCGTTGCGATTAGTGCTAGAAAAATTACCGTTGCCAAGGGTTTACTTATGCGCAGGTTCACAGAAGCCCCTCAATTAATCCTTGGGGGTTTGAACGCCGCCCGATGTCATCACAATCGGCTCAAGGCCGCCAATATTTGCTGGTGCGGGGAAAGTCATGACCGGTTCACCTCTGAGCGCACCTTTCATAAACTGTGTCCATATTCGGGCAGGAAATGTTCCACCCGTTACCGATGTGAGGCCACCAATTCCATTGAGTGACTCGGATGCGGAATCTCTAAAGAATGCAACTGATGCGGCCAGTTGTGGTGTGTAGCCGCTAAACCAGGCCGAGGCATTTGATTGCGAGGTGCCTGTCTTTCCTGCAGCTGGGCGACCAAGAGCCAAGGCGGCAGATCCTGTTCCGCCATTGACAACACTTTTCAGAGCATAGGTGAGATCGGCCATCACTTCTTGCGAAAAGACTTGTTGCGTTTGAGGCGTTGCTTCATAGAGCACACCTTTATTTGGGCCTGTTACGGAAGCGACAAGGAATGGTTTGGCATAGACGCCTTGTGCTGCAAAGGTGGCGTAGGCATTGGTCACATCAATAACGCGCGGCGATGCCACTCCGAGAACAACTGAAGGTGTTGCAATCATCTCAACGCTTTCAGGAATTCCAGCACGCCTGGCGGCATCAACAACTTTATCCATACCCGCCTTCATACCAAGAGGAACAAAAATAGTATTAATGGAGCGTTGTGTGGCTGTGAGTAGATCTATCTGACCCCAACCGTTATCTCCGTAGTTACTTACTGTGTACGGCTTTCCCAGATCATCGAAGATTTGTGGTGAATCACCATTCCACATAGAGGTCAGAGGTATTCCTGCCTCTAGCCCTGCGATAAGTGCAAATGGTTTAAAGGTTGAACCAGCGAGTGCGATTGATTGCGTTGCATCATTGAGTTGGCGCTCTAGATAATCACGTCCACCATACATCGCGATGATTTCACCCGTGCCAGGTCTAATTGCAATGAGCCCGATACGTAAATTCTCTGGCGCTTGCCTTGGATAAAGTCTAGTGACGGCATCTACCGCAGATTGTTGAGCTCTCTGTACAAGTGTTGTGCGAATAACTAATCCGCCTTCAAGTAATTGCTCTTCAGTAAATCCAAGTCGCCCAAGATCTCGTTGGACTTGAGAGATCACATGTCCTTTAGGCCCGCTAAGGGAACCAGATGTGACTCGAGGTGTAATCGTTGGGAACTTGGCTTCATCTGCCTGCTCTTGTGTGATCCATCCTTGATCTAGCATTCCATTTATTACATATTGGAATCTATTTTGAAGACGTACAAGGTTATTTTCAGATAGTGACGGATCGTAGTAACCCGGAGCCCGCAAAATACTTGCAATTACAGCGGTCTGGGAAAGATTGAGTTGATTAACGTTGCGATTAAAATACTGTTGCGAAGCAGTCTGCACACCATATGAACCGCGACCAAAGTAAATAGTGTTGAGATAGTTCTCAAAAATTTGGTCTTTTGAGAGCGCATTCTCTAACTTCATGGCAATGACAAGTTCTCTTATTTTTCGCTCAATTGTTCTACTTGATGTAAGAAATGCAGTCTTTGCATATTGCTGAGTAATAGTCGATCCGCCTTGAGCATTGAGGTCTCCAGACCGCAAGTTATTAAGTAGGGCTCGAGCGATACCGGTGACGCTAAATGCTTGATTTGAATAGAAGTTTCTATCCTCTGCCGCCAACACCGCATTACGCATATTGATTGGGATCTGTGCGATCGGCAGGATCTGGCGATTCTGGGTTCCAATTCGGCCAATCTCGTTACCGTTCGCATATTGAATAATCGTTGCTTGGCTGTTCACATATTCATTTGGGTCAGGAATTGAGACGGTGAACCAGGCGAAGGCGAAGAGGCTTGAACCGGCAATAAAGCCAAATCCACCAAGAAAAATTGTGCTGCGAAATAAGCGGCGACGAATCGTTGCTTTATCCATTATGAAAGGTTACCCGTTTTCTACTCGTCCTCGAGCGTTCGCACTTTTCGTGGCGGTTTACGCGTAGTTCCATCTCCCAAAATAAAGGTGGAACAGAGGTGATTCCAAGAACAACCCCTACAGACCTCCACGACATAGACCGAAAATTCACCAAACTCACTTTCCATCACTGCTAATTCTTGGGGAGATTTGATACGCCCTGAAAATTGTCCGAGTTGGTCACCAAATGTGTAACGAAGTTCCACCAACTCTAATTTTTTACATACTGGACACTTTCTCTCAACCTGTTCGCCATGATACTTCGCTGCTCGCATTAAATATGGGTCAGCGTCACAGGCATCTACGACTCCGCGAAAAAGTGCAGTAAGGGTCGCGCGCTTATCGAGGGTGTAATCGATGTAAGCGCGGAGGGACCTTAAAGCGAGAGTCTTTGCCACCTGCACAGAATAATCGCTCTCGCCGATCTACGCTTACCCGGTGAGCGTTAAAGAGATTTTCCTCGATCGAAAACTCATCCGGTTACTTCGTGTGAGATGGACCGGCCAATTAACCGATGGAATTTTTCAGAGCGCACTCGCCTCCTTCCTTCTTTTTTCGCCTGAGCGCCAAGCTGATGCAATGAGCGCCGCCCTTGCTTTCGCGCTGGTCTTGGTTCCATATTCAATTGTTGGACCTTTTGTTGGAACGATACTTGATCGCTTCTCGCGCCAACGTGCCTTACTAATTGCAAACTTAATTCGCA
>JBIIRQ010000067.1:0-4949 GCA_044341445.1 Candidatus Planktophila sp. | reverse complement strand
TCACTGTAGGTAATGCCAATCCACGCGTTGTTTCTCGCGTGCAAGAGGCAGCTGCGGCATTTACACATACAAACTTCACAACTGCGCCGTACCTTGGATATATCGAGGTATGTGAAGCGCTTAACGAATTAACGCCTGGAAAGTTTAAGAAAAAGTCTGTCTTGCAAAATTCTGGTGCAGAGGCAGTTGAAAATGCCATCAAGATTGCGCGCCATTACACAAAGCGTGCCGCAGTTGTTGTATTTGAGCATGCCTATCACGGTCGCACCAATCTCACGATGGCACTTACTGCAAAGAACATGCCATATAAGGAAGGATTTGGTCCTTTTGCCAATGAAATTTATCGCATGCCGATGCCGTACCCATATCGCTGGGTTGGTGATGCATCAACAATGGCAGCAGATGCCCTCGATGATGTGACGCATAAAATTGAGAAAGAAATTGGCGCAAAAAATGTTGCTGCAATAATTATTGAACCAATTCAAGGCGAAGGTGGATTTATTGTTCCGCCAAAGGGATTCTTGCCTGGCTTAAGTAAGTTTGCCACTGAACATGGGATTGTCTTTATCGCTGATGAAGTACAGACAGGTTTTGCTCGTACCGGAAATTACTTTGCATCTGAAGATGAAGGTGTCGAGCCAGATATGGTTGTCACTGCAAAAGGAATTGCCGGTGGACTTCCACTTGCTGCAGTGACAGCACGTGCTGAGATTATGGATTCTTCTCATGTTGGTGGACTCGGCGGAACATACGGTGGAAATCCAATTGCCTGTGCTGCTGCCCTTGGCGCAATGGAAGCTATTCGTGAAGAGCATCTTGTTGAACGTGCACGCGAAATTGGTCTCATCCTTCATTCCACACTCTCTGCAATGGCGGCTAAGTACCCAGTTATCGGTGATCTTCGAGGACGCGGTGCGATGCAGGCAATCGAACTTGTCGTGCCTGGAAGTAAGGATCCAAATCCTGCGGCAATGGCGAGCGTAATTAAGTATTGCCAACAGCAAGGTGTCTTGATCTTGACCGCCGGAACATATGGCAATGTGATTCGCTTCTTGCCTCCATTGGTTATTAGCGATGAACTGCTCAAAGATGCGCTTGGCGTTCTCGATCAGGCATTCGCCGCTCTATAAATCACCCCAGTCTCACCCCTAAAACACTCACCCCGGCCTTCCCTCACCCCTATTTTTAAGTCACCCTTAGGCGTGGCTACCAAGAAAATTGCGGGTGAGAGCAGACCTTCAGAGCTCATTGCTGGGGTGAGCCTTTCACGAACAATGCCTCCGCGACTTCCAGTAAATTTCATTTCGCGCCGTCCCACCCTGATCGACTCTATTGATACCAGCGCCCCCGGGACCACATTGATTGTTGGTCCCATCGGCTACGGGAAAACCTCTCTGGCGACCGAGATTGCCCAACGCAACCAAGGGCGAACTTTTTGGTACACGATGGTTGATGAAGACTCTGCTAAAGAGTTTAACTCGCATGTGATTCAAGCGGTGAGAAATGTGATTCCAGGTTTCGCACCATGGTTCACATCGGATCTTAAAATTGAACCGATGGATCTAATTTCCAAATTTAGCAACGAACTCGCAACACATAAGGGTGATTACCTGTTTATTGTTGACAATCGAAGAAGCGAGAGCGCTGCAGACTTTGCTGCCGCAAGTCAGATGATTCGATCACTGCCTAGCAACTTACATCTATTGCAGATTCGTCGAGATAAACCAAATGCATCAACTGCAGAGCTTGCACCATTTGGAAACCTACAAACCATAGGTCCGAACGAGTTGAAATTTTCGAGAGAAGAGATGGAAACTCTGATAAATCTAAGTGGTCTAGGCGATCAAAAAAGCACAATTCTAACGATTCTTGAGAGTACTCAGGGTTGGCCGGCAGCTGTTCAATTAATTCTTCGAGGATTTTCAAAAGGCGAAAATTTTCAGACCAGTGCTGAAATAATTGAATCTGCTGCACATCCACTACATCTGATCGTGGAAGAATTTGTCCGCTCGCTCTCTATCGAAGATCGAGAAATTCTGCTTCCGCTTTCAATTGAAAGAGAGTTCACTTCTGAGTTTGCTCAGGTAATTCTTGGTAGTCAATTCTCTCAAAAAAAGCTTGACGCATTTGCATTTGAAGGCGCAATTCTTACAAAGAGCAATGCTCCAAAACCAATTTATATGATCCATTCTCTTCTCAGAGAAGCGCTTTATCAGGAACTTACAAATGACGAGAGAAAGTGCGTCGAGTACCACCGACTAGCGTCAATACATTTTGAAAACGAAATGAACGCGACGCGGGCGCTCGAGCATGCATTTCTATCTAAGGATTTCATCCGGTTTGAAAAACTCTTTCGAGCAGGCGCCCGCGTCTATACCATCACAGGACGTGGCAATGACCTACTTCGCTGGTCTAAATATGCTGGAGACGAGAGCATTGAAGGGCAACTCAAGCGCCAAACCTTAGAGATTGGTGGACACCTAGCAAATCTAAACTTTGACAAAGTTGAAGCGCTTAATTCGAACATGCTCCTTCAATCTCAAGGCACAGGTCTCGAAAAATTCATTGATCGTTATTCTGCATTGATTCAAGTTGCGACAAACTCTTCGACTGGACAATTTGAAAGTTTCGAAGCGATCGCGACAAGGGCCCTTGAAATTGATGCTTTTGCCGGTGATTCAGAGTTCACTGACTCTCTATTTCTTTGTCGACGCCTTGCTGGGTATTACTACCTGATGGATAATGTGGAAAAACTTGAAGAAATTGATATGAAAGCTAAAGACTTTCTTAGTAGAGAGTTTTCTACTCTGGGGCATGTCCATCAACTTGCAGTGCGGGCGCTCTGTGCCTACCAGCAAGGGTACTACCAGGATGCTTTTGAAACATCCCGAATGGCACTCTCCTTGAGTAATGACCTAGAAATGTCATCTTTTCAAGCCCCAATAGATATTGAATACATTCTGGCTCGATGCAACTATGAGTTTACAGATGTCGAAAGCGCATACGAGATATTTGATAAAATTTTTGAAAGTGCGGTAGAGAAAAAACAGTGGGTTTGGTATTGCCTTGCAATCTCGTTTGTCTCTGTGACGATTGCACAACATGGAGATTTACTGAGAGCGAAAAAACTTCTGGGATCTGCCAGAGAAAAAATTTCGATGATCCATTCGAAGAATCAGCTTCATTCAATACTTGATCGCGCAGAGCTCACGATGCAATTGATTACTGGTGATCTTGAGAAGATGAAATTACTCATTGAATCAGCCATGCCTGGGCGAACCACGCAATTAATGAGGCTTTACATCCTTCGAGCAGAAGGAAAAGAATGGGATCCATCCTTAGATCAAGATTTGCTAGAACGTACACCTCGACAGTGCATTTATAAGTCTTTATTTGAATCCATCCACGCATTGGAATCCGATGAAGAGCTGGCAATCACACATTTGAGTAAGGCGCTCAAGGTCGGCTCCGAAGTGGGCGCTAAAGCCACCTTCATTCGACAAGTAGAGCTCTATCCGCTCTACGCAAGAGTCGCCGCGCAGACTCCAACTTTTTACAACGAAGAGATATCAAGAAAGGTGGCAGCGCGAATGCAGGAGATCGATTCAATCAAGGGGGAGAAACCTGTGCTTACTAAACGAGAGATAGAAATTGCGAGCCACCTCGGCTCAGGAAAACCTATCACCTCGATCGGCGCCTCACTTCATATTTCACATAACACCATGAAGACTCACTTAAAAAATGTCTATAGAAAGCTTGGCGTAGATGGGCGCGATCAAGCTGTAGAGAAGGCTAAGTCGCTCGGATTGATCTAAATTTAAGGTAAATCGAGTTCGTGGGATACTTCTCCTATGTCCGATGAGCTGGATTCCTTAGATGATTTTGATGACGATCTAGATCTCACTCTTTATGCCGATTACAGTGAATTACTACGTGAAATCACATCACAGCTGATCGAAGTCATAGAAACTGGCTTACGTATCAACGGAGTTTTTCATCTAGCCCTGACTGGTGGAACTTTGGGAACAGATCTCACACGCGCACTTGTACACCATTGGAATTCTCACCCAGATCTCTATGAAGGGCTTCATATTTGGTGGAGTGACGAGAGATTTGTCGAACGCACTAGCAGTGAACAAAATTCTGCGCCTATTCTTAATTCTGTGACAAACCAGAACGTAAAAATTCACACACTTCCGGCACGTGGTGAAGTAGAAAATATTGAGATCGCCGTTGAGCAATATCGCACCGACCTCGATGACACGTTTATGGATCTGACAATCCTTGGCCTTGGCCCTGATGGCCATGTCGCATCTTTATTCCCAGGACAAGCCCATTTAGATCGTCTAGAGAAGGTTATTGCGATTACCCAATCGCCAAAGCCACCGGCAATACGTGCCACATTTACGATGTCGATGATTAACGCCTCAACAATTATCTGGATCATCGCATCTGGTGCAGCCAAGGCAGATGCTGTCACTAAAATCATTGAAGGAGATCTTTCAATCCCGGCGAGCTATATCAAAGCAACAGATCACACACGTCTGATTGTCGATACCGATGCCTTCTTTACAGAGTAATTAGCATAGACTTCGTGAGTGATGTGAAAGTGGGTATGAGGATATGAGCCAGACCATGAACTTTGGAATGATAGGACTTGGCAGAATGGGTGCCAATATTGTGCGCCGCCTCTCTCGTCATCAGATCACCTCAGTTGTTTACGATGTGAGTCCAGATGCAGTCAGCACTCTTGCCGCAGAAGGTGCGATCGCATCAACGGATATGGCCGATTTCGCCGCCAAGTTATCAACGCCGCGCACCGTCTGGATTATGGTGCCCGCTGCAGTGACAGATTCAACAATTGCTGCGATGGCCGAGCATCTAGAAAAGGGCGACACCATTATTGATGGTGGAAATAGTTATTACAAAAATGATCTTACTAATGCAAC
>JBIIRQ010000172.1:0-4986 GCA_044341445.1 Candidatus Planktophila sp. | reverse complement strand
CTTTCGCCAAGGCGGTCAATTCAGTGCGTTTATTTGCTCGGAAACCCTCAATATCGAGCATCAGGCGGCTTCGATCGCCGGTTGCTGTCTGGACGGCGAGGCGGGTGAGCTCCTGGATTGAATCGAGGACCTCCCCTTCTTGGCCGACTAGGTGGCGAAGCTTTCCGCCGACAATCGCTAACGAAGCTCGGTCGTTTTCAACATCGATATCGATATCGCCATCGAGATCTGCGATATCTAAGAGCGCCTCAAGATAGTCGGCGGCGATATCGCCCTCCTCCTCAAGTTTTGCAATGGTTTTAGGGGTCTTAGGCTCTTTAGCCGCAGCCTTCTCTTCGACCGCTTCTTCTACAGCTGTATTCTCTTCTGACATGGTCTACTCCTAGGGTAATTAATCCCTTTTAATGGGATTGAATGCTATTTATCCGATTTACGGCTTCTTCCGCTTTTTCTTCTTCTTTGGTTGGTTTCGCTGTCCTTTAACTTCATCGGTGGCAGGGTTCTCCTCATCGATCACCGTTGTGCCCTCAGGGGGAATTACTTCGCCCTTCTTTTTCGCCTTTTTGCGCTCTAACTCTTCAAATGCCGGAGAGCCCGGGGTTGGGTTTCGTTTAATGACGTAGTACTGCTGTCCCCATGTCCAGAAGTTTGTCGTCGACCAGTAAATCAATACTCCGACCGGAAAATTCACACCCGAGATTGCGAAAATGAGTGGGAATAAATACAACATGATTTTCTGCTGCTGCAACATCATATTGTTGCTTGAATCCATCTTTGGCATTCCCTTTGTCATTAATTGACGCTGGGTTGTAAATGTTGTTGCAGACATAATAAAGATGAGAAGGACTGTAACAAGTTTTACTTTGAGATCATCGCTACCTAAAAAGGTCTCAGAGATTTTTGCGCCGAAGAACTTTGCTTGCGCAGCACTCTCAAGGTATTCGCCTTTAAGGAAACCGCGAGCAATTGGTGCTGGAACACCTTCAGGTGTCTTTGCCGCTATTCCGTTAAGAACTGTAAAGAGCGCGAAGAAAATTGGTGCTTGGGCAAGAATTGGAAAACATGACGCCAACGGATTTGTTTTATGCACTTTGTAGAGCTTCATCATCTCTTCAGATTGCTTCTGCCGATCATCTTTATACTTCTTTTGAATCTCTTTCATCTGCGGCTGCAGAGCAGTTAGTGCGCGCTGGCTCTTAATCTGCTTAACAAAAAGTGGGATAAGAACGATACGGATAACCACAACAAGTCCCATGATCGATAGCGACCATGTCACTCCACTGTCTTTACCAAGAATTGGTGATAAGAGGTTATGAAAGAGAACAATGATTCCTGATACAAGGTTGTATAGAGGATTTAGAATATAACCCATAGTTATGCCGCCGCCTTCATGCTCTCAAGTGATTGCTCTGTAATGCTTTTTTCCACCGACTTGGTTTTTTCCTTAACGTAATCAACCCCGCCGTGGGACCACGGGTTACAAAGCAAAACTCTCCATATTGCCATTCCAATTCCTTTAAGCCCGTATGTTTTGATCGCAGTAAGTGCATAGCTTGAACATGACGGGTAATACTTACAGCGCGGTGCAAATGCAGGTGAGATAAATTTTTGGTAGCCGGTGATGAGTAGTGTTAAAGGCGAAAGCAGAATTCTCATGCTCGCGCCTTATGTTGTGTGGTCCGGGTTATTAAAGAGCTCACCATAGTGTTGATTTCATCTGTGAAGGATGGGTTCTCTTTAAGAACTCGGATGACGAAAAGAGAGTTGCTAGGAAGTTTCGAAACAAGCGGTGCGAGATCGTGGCGAATTTGTCGGGCGATACGGTGGCGTTTTACAGATCCGCCGACAGATTTATTGACGATTAGGCCACACTTTGCATTTTCTGTGGTTGGGTTATCCAAGGCAGGCTTAATGTAGAGATATCCAACAAGGTGTTCTGAAGTGAGGCGAGCTCCGCTCTTAGTTGCCTGAGCAAAGTCTTCGCTTGTGGTAAGTCGTGCGTTCTTTGGAAGCACTCTTTAGCTCCGTGTTTTAGCTTTTACGCTGAAAGACGTGAGCGACCCTTAGCGCGGCGGGCTCCAAGAATGGCGCGGCCTGCACGTGTAGCCATGCGAGCGCGGAAGCCATGCTTCTTGGCGCGGCGGCGTGTATTAGGTTGGAAAGTACGCTTTGTCATGAGGTCGAACTCCTTTAATAAAGTGATCCAAAACTGTTGGTGCACAAGGCCTTGCGGAGGCCTTAATTCATAAGTACGGGGGAAGCAACGGGGTAACGGTAGAGGGCGCACCGCCTCAGGGTCAAACTCACCCGCTCCGCTAAGCGCATATCCAGGGTAGATGAGAACTTGTGGATAACTACTTGCGCTTTTCCCAAAAGAGCTCTACTTTTCGACTTCTCCACAGGCTATCCGCCGAAATTGGGATTTTGTAGGGCTCAACCCCTACTTTAGACCACAGCCTGTGGATAACTTTGTGGATAAACCTGGGGGCTTATATGGCAGTTGTAGATCTGGAATTAAGCGCCTTATGGGAGCGGGTTATTGAGCACGTCTCTATTGGTGAACCACAACATCGCGCCTTTCTTATGATGACCAAGGTTCTTGGATTGATCCAGAGCGATGAAGGAACAAGTTTTCTTGTCGCTGCACCGAATGCTTTCGCTAAAGATGTTCTCGAATCGCGCCTTCGGATTGTTGTTAACGAAGTCCTCACACGAGAGTTGGGCGATAAGACAAATATTGCGGTGATGATCGATGAAAACATTGAACTTGCAGATCTACCTGCGCCAACAATTGTTGTAGAGAGTTCACCTGCGCCAAGTAAGACTTTGGGCCGAGATGCAACCGGTTCAATTAAGAACGAGGAACCATCCCAACTCAACCCGCGCTACATTTTTGAAACATTTGTTATCGGTGCATCAAACCGTTTTGCTCACGCCGCAGCTGTTGCTGTTGCAGAAGCGCCAGCTAAGGCTTACAACCCGTTATTTATCTACGGTGATTCCGGGTTAGGTAAAACCCACCTCCTTCATGCGATTGGGGCTTACGCTAAAGAGTTATACGGCAATGTCCGTGTTCGTTATGTCTCGTCGGAAGAGTTCACCAACGACTTTATTAACTCTATTCGCGATGATAAAGCCTCAGCATTTCAACGTCGTTACCGTGACCTAGATATTCTCCTTGTTGACGATATTCAATTCTTGGAAAATAAAGAGCGGACGCAGGAAGAGTTCTTCCATACATTTAATACTTTATATAATGCAAATAAGCAGATTGTTATTTCATCGGATCGTCCACCGAAACAATTAACAACACTGGAAGATCGTCTCCGTAGTCGATTCGAGTGGGGTTTGATTACAGATATTCAACCACCTGAGCTTGAAACAAGAATTGCAATCCTTCGCAAAAAAGCGGCGCAAGATAAATTAAATGCCCCTGATGATGTTCTTGAATTTATCGCAAGTAAAATATCTACAAATATTCGCGAGTTGGAAGGTGCGCTCATCCGCGTTACTGCCTTCGCTTCTCTTAACCGTCAACCGGTTGATATGGGTCTAGCTGAGATTGTTCTGCGCGACTTAATTCCTAGTGATGCGACACCTGAGATCACCGCTGCCACAATTATGGCTTCCACTGCTTCCTACTTCAGCCTCACTCTTGATGATTTATGTGGAACGTCCCGTTCGCGCGTATTAGTAAACGCGCGCCAAATCGCGATGTATCTCTGCCGCGAACTCACAGAGCTTTCTTTGCCAAAAATTGGCCAGACTTTCGGCGGCCGCGATCACACCACAGTGATGCATGCCGATAGAAAGATCCGTCAATTAATGGCTGAGAGGCGGTCGATCTATAACCAGGTCACCGAGCTCACCAACAGAATCAAAATGGCGGCTAAAAACTAAATAAGGTGGGGTTGGGTAGATATGTCCACATTAGGACGCTTTACCCCCAACTGTGGAGAACTTGTGGATAACTGTGGTTATCTCACTCTTTTCTGTGGGTAAAGACTCTGTTGGAGAGAGGTATGGGTGGGAATAAAGCTCCTACTCGCTTCTTTAGGTTGGTTATCCACAGAAGTAAAGGGTTTACCCACCTACTTCCCACAAGGGATTTATGGTGGTGTAAGGGTTTGAACAGGACTTTTACGTTTTTTTGAGGGTTACTCCACAGAAAAACGCTCTAGTTACTACTACTACCTTTATAGAGAGAAGAAAGACCCACACACGAACGAAAAGTGGGAGTTTAACAATGGCACCCAATGTGTCAGACTTTCAAAGAGCGGTAAGGCGAGGACGGTAGAGATGAAATTTACAGTTGACCAACAAGGTCTCACAGATGGAGTTAATTGGGTTTCCCGCAGCTTATCGACCCGTCCCATTAAAACAGAGCTTTTAGGGATTGTTATCGACGCCACCGGCGACGAAGTTTTCTTATCAGGTTCAGATTTAGAGACTTCTAGTAAAGCCCACTTCTCTGCAGATATCACAACAAAAGGAAAAGTGTTAGTTCCTGGAAAACTCCTAGCTGAAATTTGTAGATCGCTACCAAACAAACCAATCACTATCGCACTTGATGGCACGCGAGTATTGGTGACATCAGGCTCAGCTAAATTTACACTCCCCACACTTTCTATCGACGAGTACCCACACCTTCCTGAACTCCCAGAGGCGACCGGTGTTGTTTCCAGTGACACATTCGCACAAGCGGTAGCACAAGTCGCAATCGCAGCAGGTCGCGATGATTCACTACCAACACTTACAGGTGTTCATATTGAAATAAGTGAAGAGACAATGACGCTGGCAGCGACAGATCGCTACCGGCTAGCGGTAAGAGAATTTAACTGGCAACCATCACAACCAGGTGTTTCAACAACAGCGCTATTGCGTGGGCGAACAATTGCTGAAGCTGCCAAATCTTTAGCCGGTTCAAAAGAAGTTTCTCTCTCATTGGCGCCAACTGTAAGCAATGATCGCCTGGCAGGTTTCGCT
>JBIIRQ010000148.1:0-2879 GCA_044341445.1 Candidatus Planktophila sp. | reverse complement strand
CCGTGGATCGCGCTCGCGAGTGGCGCTGCGATAGATCGGACCAGTATCCATCCCTGCATCGAGTGAAAAAACTGTGATACCTAGATGTGTATCTCCGTGCTCGATAGCACGCTGAACAGGAGCTGCCCCGCGCCAGCGTGGCAACTCTGAGAAGTGCAGATTAATAAATCCATGCTTGGGTTGATCAAGAATCTTTTGCGAAAGTAAAATCCCGAAGGCAATGACAACGACACAATCAATATCATCAAGATACCCTTGAAAATCGCTACTCTTTCCGATCTCAATACAATCAATAGTATTTTCTTCGGACCAGCGCGCTACATCACTTTTTACGATCTGTCCCCCACGCCCAGATGCTTTTGGAGATGTAGTGAAAACTCTTACTAATTCGTGGTTACTCGTGAGGAGCCATTCCAGAGTTGGCACCGCGATCTGCGGAGTTCCAGCTAGGGCTATACGCACTAGTTACTTTTTCCGAAGAGACCATGAGGGGACACCTTAATCGTCGGTGTAATCCCCTGCTCGATCGCTGCCGCAAACCACTGCGCGTCTCGGATCTCCTTCATCGCTACTTTGCGATCTGCCTTCGATAATCTATCGATAAACACGATTCCATCGAGATGATCCGTCTCATGCTGCAAGGCTCGTGCTAAAAACTCACTTCCATCGACAGTGATCGGCTCCCCATGCATGTTAAAACCCTGCGCCACTGCGCGCATCGCTCGAGGCGTGTCATACCTGATCTCTGGGAATGAAAGGCATCCTTCTTCCCCGTCTTGTAACTCCTGACTCAAGGTGAGGGTTGGATTAACTAGATGACCAATTGCTTCATCGACACACCATGTAAAAACACGTAGCGGAACTCCAATCTGAGGAGCAGCCAACCCGGCGCCAGGAGCATCGAGCATCGTATCTATAAGATCGCTGACTAGGGTTCGCAACTCTTTATCAAAATCTACGACCGGAGAAGCCGGCGTGACCAAGACTGGGTCACCAAATAAACGAATCTCCTGAATTGCCATAGTGCAATCTTAACTCAAAGCGTACGGGTCAACCCTCATACTGAGATTCGGTTTCTTAGCCAGTGATCGCTTCTTTCGATACGTTACAAGGAAATCAACGAGCGATTGTGCATCTTCGTGCGGGACTGTGAGAATCACCCTGGAACTCTCGTCGGTTATCTTCTTTGGTCCCAAAATTCTCGTAGCATGTGGAATTCGTCCATCATCCACTGCCTTCTTTATGCCAGTGATGAAGGTTTGGCAGTCTCCATGAACCATTTCGATGGTGAGAGCACTGACTAGAGGAGGCAGTTGCGTCTGCTCGCGCTCCAGTAACTCCCGATTATTGATTGCGTTCAGATTCCACCGTGCAATCGATGCCACAATCGGATGCGAGCTATCGACGACAACTAGTACCTTTCCGTCAGATGAGACGAGAGAAGAGAAATGCATAATTGACTCACGTGCGCGCTCTTGCGCTCTCAGATCGATCTGAGAAAAGAGCGAGTCTGCATCGAGTATGACCACTGCTTGATATCCAGATGAGACTCTCGGCGCCATCCCTGAGGTGGCAAGAACAATCGATCGTTCCTCCGTTACTGACTCTACCGGGCTAGAAGCATCTGAGGTAATGACAGGAAACCCTGGGAATGCTCGTCCGATTTCATGTGCAAATCTCTGACTGCCTCTACCTAACAAAATCGGTTGATCTTTCTTGCACCAACGACAAGACCAATGACTTCCTTTCTTCTCGCAGAGCGAGCAGCTGTAACCTTTGGCACTTCCCTGAAAAGAAATTCTTCCTCCGCAGTCACATATCGCGATGTTTTTACACGACTTACACATCAAAGCACTTGAATAGCCTTTTCTAGAGACAAGAAAAAGAACTGATCCTTTCTCAAGCGCCTTACGTATAGGCCCAAATATTCGATCGGGCAAGAGTTCGCCATTGAGCGCTGGATACGATTGCACATCAACTTTCACACTTCTCCCCTTAAGAACAATCTCTTTCTTTTCGAGTAGGTAAGAGGTTTCAGATGAAGGCGCATAACCCACAAATGTGAGATCCGCCTGCCCTATTTGTGATCTCAGCAGCGCAACATCGCGGGTATTCCAACCAGGAGTCCTCACCTCGTAATGTGATTGAGCGCCTTCGCGGTAGACAATGATCGTTTTCAAGGCATGAACTGGTGCAAATATCGCACTGCGAGAACCAATAACAATCTTTGATTCCCCTGATGCGACTTTGAGGTAATTGCTATACCTCTCTGACCTAGTCAGCGACGCGTCCAGAATGGAAAATTCAACTCCGCGAGATGTTAATTCTTGCGCCAATAGGAGAACTTCGCGAGCTTCGGGTGCAACAAGGAGCACCCCACCTAGTGCAGATCGAGCAAGGATCCAATCAGCCATCAGAGCTATTGCATCTTCACCCGGAGTAACTAGATAGAAAGATCGGGTGTGAGATGTTGAATTCTTCCGCTGTGTTGGCGAACGTTTTGGTTGCAGACTTTTCTCTACGGCGATCACTCGCGATGGGATGGCGCTACTGAGAATGTCAAGCGGTGAACTCCCCCATCTCTGGGCGACTGCAGCAACTAATGAGGTGAGATCAGAGGTCAGTAACGGAATTGGCGAGAGGACCTGTTCGATGAATTTGAGGTTGCCAATCTCTGATGAATCCGTTCTAGAGAGGACATAGCCGTCAACAGTGCGTCCTGCAAAATTAACAGCGACCTTTACTCCAGCACTTACTTGCGAGGTGAGTGAGTCGGGAACTAAATAGTCATAGGTAAAGTCAAGATGAGGTACTCCTGTGTCGACCCACACATGTGCGACCGGAAGAACGGATGCTTTCTCGGCCGACCCCCGTGCGAC
>JBIIRQ010000065.1:0-5070 GCA_044341445.1 Candidatus Planktophila sp. | reverse complement strand
GATATTCCAATCCTTGAGCATCTCTCTGATCGCTACCGCTCTCTCGATTAATTCGATTGGTGCCTCGGCATAGTTATAGGTTGCGCCTACGACTGGATTTGCAAGAATTCCAGAGTTGAAGACTCCCCCGACCACAATCGATACATTCTTTTTCTTTGCCAGCGGAAGTAACTCAGTGTCCGCACTTTGATCTAACAAGGTGTAACGCCCAGCAATGAGAACAACGTTGAGATCAGTTTCCTTTACAAACCTGACTGCCAACTCGTTCTGATTGATACCCACACCAATGGCCGAGACAATTCCTTCCTCGCGCATCTTGGCTAGCTCTGGATAAGCCTGGTTGATCGCTTGATCTGGGAAATCATCAGGGTCGTGGATGTAGGCGATATCTACCTTGGGACGTTGCAACCGATCAAGGCTCTCTGCCATAGCCTGACGCATACCTTGGGCGGTGTAATCAAAAGTTGTCTGGCTCAAATTTCCTTGGCCATCTTTAATGAGTAAACGTCCAACTTTTGTCGAGATTGTCACTACCTTTGCCCGCGCAGTGCCAAGGCCCATACCTAGTCGTGATTCAGCTAAGCCATTTCCATAGAGCGGTGCTGTATCGAAATATTTGATTCCCTGAGCAATAGCTTCATCGATCACGGCAAGGGCCGCAGATTCCTCGACGGCTGTATAGAGACCACCAAGGGGCGCGGTTCCAAGTCCAAGAGCGGTCACAGATAAATCTGTACGCGCTATTTTTCTCAGCTCGTGGTGCTTATTCACTGTCACCCTTTAATAAAACTCTAATAAACCTAGAAGAATTTAGCTCTTGACCGACCCTGCAAGCATTCCACGACTTAAGAATTTCTGCGAGACGAGGAAGAGCACAATGATTGGGATAACCATAATAATTGCCGATAGAGCAATCTCTGATCGCTCGATTGGCAAAATAGCAGATGAGTTACCGCTAAATGCAGGGGTATTGGTAAAGAGCAACGTCAAACCGGATGAAAGAGGATGCTTTTCACCTGAGAGGATGAGTACCTGTGGCAAGAAGAAGTTATTCCAAGAACCCACGAACGAGAAGAAGGCAAGGATGCCGACGAGACTTTTGGAAATCGGAATAGCAATCTTGCGGAAAATCTTAAAGTAACCGCATCCATCAATCTTCGCCGCTTCATAGAGCTCTTTTGGAATGACTGTGGAGAAATGAATATAAGCAAGATAGACGCCAAAGGGATAGAGCGAGCTGGCTAGAATCAGTCCAAGCTCTGTATCAGATAATCCCAACGTATTGATCCAGACAAACATTGGCATAACGAGAGCCACAGTCGGGATGATCATGGCGATCATGATGAGAATCAATATCTGACGCTTAAATCTGATGTTAATCGCAGCTAGCGCAAATCCTCCAAGTAGCGCCATAACCGTACTCAAGATTACAGTCGCTGATGTGTACCAAAGGCTATTTTCGATCCAACGAAGCATAGCTCCATTGTCATAGAGCAAGAGGTTCTGCCAGCGGGTGATATAGCTTTCAAATGAACCAAAACCCAACGGAGACATTGAAACAAGTTCGGCTCGATCTTTACTTGGAGCTATTGTCATCCATAGCGCTGGAATCAAAAGGATGATTGCGAGAAAAACTAAGATCATGTTGGTTGAGATTGCACCAATTGAGATCTTCTTCTTGCTGTTGCTGGCCTTTTCGGTTGACTTGGGTTTAACGGATACTTGGCTCACTTTGATTCATCTCCGCTCTCAAAGAATTTAGTTTTGAAAATAAGAATCAACGCCGGGATAAGGCAAGCGATCAACAACATGACAGATACCGCAGAAGCTGAAGCAAAATCACCTTCGGTAAAAGCCATTGTGTAGCTGAGCTGGTTCAATGACCAATCGACTGCTATTCCTCTGAAGATTGCGGTGGTGACGATATAAGGCTCGGCAAATATCTGCACCGACGCAGCGATAACTAAGACCACCATGTAGACCACATTCTTTTTGATCAGAGGTAGCTTGATCTTGGTTGCAAGCTGAAAATTAGAACAACCGTCAATCCTGGCCGCTTCGATCACTTCATCAGAAATTTCCTGCAAACCACCGAATTGAACAACGATCCAGCCACCGGCATTTGAGACAAGCGCCATCATTGCAAAGATAAAGACTAAGTTATTTGGTAGAAATATCTGTCCCATACTTTCGATACCAAAGAAATTCAGGACTGATCTAAATGGGCCAATGATCGGTTCGAGCGCTCCGTACCAGACGAGTACGCCAGCGGCACCGACATAGCATCCTGGGATAAGGTAGGCAAGGCGCACATACTGATGCCACTTCGCGCGATAAGAATCGAGTAGTAGCGCTAGCCCTAATACGACCACGGTGAGCAGAGGAGCGGCAATTAAAAGATAAAGGAATGTATGTTTAGCTGCTGCCACAAATCGATAATCTTGCACAACGCTCAGGTAATTTCTCAGTCCGCCAGCCTCATTTTGTATTGAGGGGCGCAGTGATTCATTAAAGGCGAGGATGATTGGGATAACTGCCATCGCCACAAAGAAAATCAGAAACGGTGCAAGCATTACCCAACCGGCAACCGTCGAGTCTCTTTTTTGTCTCATAAACCATCCTCTTAATCTAGATAGAGATAAGTCCCGGTGAGTGGCTCGCGCCACCCACCGGGAGTTAACTTACTTTTTTACTTTGTTGCTACTTCGTATCCGGCCTGAATAGCACCAGATTCAACTGACGACATGAACTTCGCAAATGCGTCAGCTACCTTCTTGCCAGCTGCAATATCTGCACCCATGGCATCAACCATGGATCCGATGTTGAAACGAACAGGTGTTACATTTGGACGGATCAGCAATGAAGAGTCATAGAAGACCTTTCCTGCATTAGCTCCATCCTTGTAGTAACCGGCCTTTGCGCGATCAGCAGTCCACAATTTTGCTGAAGGTGGAAATGCTGGATATGTCACCATATCTGCAGAGACCACAAACTTCTTATCCATTGTGCTGTACATGATCATCTCGGCAGCAACCTTTGCCTGAGCTGGAGTTGAGTGGCTTGAGATCATAAAGACTCCGCCACCCCATGCGCCAGACCAGTTCTTGGTCTCACCTGGCCACTTTGGAGTTGGAGCAATGTTGATCTGTCCTGCAGGAACGCCGAAGCTACCTGCTGGCTTAATAACATAATCTCCCCACCATGATGGTCCGATGTTCATGAGCATCTTTCCAGCCTGGTTATCCTTCTGAGCATCAGCAGAGAATGAACCCTCTTTCTTGAGGACTCCTGCATCGAGAAGCTCTTGCACCATTGTTACTGCGCGTGTGCACTTTGGATCCTTAGCGTTAGAGATGACTTTGTTTGCCTTAGCTGTTGCCATTGGGCAACCGCTTGGCCATAACCATCCCTGATAAATCTCCTGGGATCCCATGTGACCAACGTTGTAGCCTGGGTGATTCTTCGCTAGATCAAGCGCGATAGTTCTGAACTCGGCCATTGTTGTAGGAACTTTGTAACCAAACTGATCCATCAACTTTTGATCGTAGTACAAGACTGTATGAGCGAGGTCATTCTTTACGCAGTACATCTTTCCATCAATCTTGCACCAATCATTTGCAGCTCCAAATGACTTCCAGTAGCTGGCTGGGAAGAGTGGGGTGAGATCACGTGCGTAACCAAATAGCTTTGATTGCTGTAGTGCAACCTGGTTTGGGTCTCCATCAAAGTACATATCTGGCCAACCCTTTTTCAGGCGGTTGAACAGCTGTACCTTTGAGCTAAGTGTCGCGTTAAGCTCCACTTTAATTTTGTGCTGAGGATTCTTCTTTGCAAACTGATCATTGCCTGGCTTACGAACAGAGTCCGTCCAGACTAAGAGTGTCTGCCCTTTAGCTGCTTGCGCCTGAGTCGGAATCAAAATTGTGCCTCCGACGACAGCGGCAGCAAGTGCAGCAAGGAACTTTTTGTTCATTTTTACCCTTTCTAGTGGGAGAAACATCGGGCACAAGTGCTTTGGAAGGTCCCCGATTTGAGCCACGATAGCCTAGAAAAGTGAAATAATATAGGAAAAAGGATGGACAAATCTAAGTGTTATAAAACCGTGATCTTGAACAAATCTAGGCTCGCGGGTGGGCTAAAGCCCTGAAAGACCCGTCCAGAACATCGGCGTTCGTGAACCAGCAAGGTTGGCACCAACCCTGGGTGGCAAAAGTAGGCTTATTTCTTGCTTGGCCGTCTTACTTTGATTTGAGGTGTTCGGCCGCATCAGCGAAGCCCTCGGCTTCAAGCTTTGCGATGATATCTTCTTTTACAGCCTTCACGACTTTATGTGTTCCGTTGCAATTCTTCTCTGGATCTGTTGTGTATCCGCAGCCGCAAGCGCCCATGATTTTCCCCTTTAACAATGTGTTAGCAATATGGTGGTCTTGATATGTGGCTAAGCCTAGCGGGCTTTAATCAGTTTGCCTCATTAAGACGGCCTCAACAGTATTAAGGCCGTTCACAAGTGGTCCTTGCACTGGGCGACCTGCAAAGCGCTTTCCCATGCTGCCCTTACTCTCCAATTGGCAGTTACTTCTTTCGATACCCAGCAGGACACTTTGGTTTGACTGAAGTGACTTTGATTATCTTCTTACCTTTTTGGCAATTGATAGTTACCTTCTTAGCTGCTGGTTTAACTTCATCTACTTTGGCAGGTGCTGGCTCTGTAGTTTTCGCTTCAGAAGCGGCGATCGCTGCCTTCAAATTAAGTTGACTCGTGCTCTTTAACTCGCTCTGCTCGAGAGAACCTTTCATGCTGGCCGGGATTAGGTCAACGGTCAGGGTCGAATTTTGTATGTTGCTCACCAAGAGTGAAACTTCTGGTCCTTCCAGTTCTACCCCGATTGCAACGAAACTCTCTAATGGGAGCCCTTCTCTGCCCAATCCATTAACGCTATTTGCAAACAGGCTGATCGGTGGACGCATTTCGTTATCGAGAGAGTAGAAGGCCAGATATAACCTTTTCTGAAAAGTAGAAGTCTCCACCATAAGAATAGTTCCCTTCGCTGTTCTCGAGATAAACACTTG
>JBIIRQ010000003.1:0-17107 GCA_044341445.1 Candidatus Planktophila sp. | reverse complement strand
GGGGTAGTGCCAAGTGCAACAACGACCCAGACCGAAGTACCCAATACAGCTGCCAGCGTAGCTGCGATTACAAAGCGTCCACCTGGGAATACAACAGGACGTGTCGTCATAAGTTCCTGCAGCTTAAGGAATGTGACAATCGAACCGCTGAACGATACGCAGCCAACAACAACTGTAAATACTGTGAAGATCACTACTGCGGTCGTAGCTTTCTCTCCAAGGTTCAAATACTCAACAATTGCAACCAGCGCTGCAGCGCCACCACCCACACCATTAAAGAGTGCGACAAGTTGTGGCATCTGAGTCATCTGGACCTTGCGTGCAGCAGGGACGCCGATAATTGTTCCTACAGCGATTGCTCCCAGAATCCATCCCAAGTTCTCTATTTCACCGTGGAAGAAAACGACAACGGTGGCTATTCCAGCACCGAGTGCCCCAAGAAGGTTTCCGCGACGAGCAGTTCGCGGATGTGAGAGACCCTTAAGTGCAAGAATAAAAAGTACGCCGGCAGCAAGACCGATGAGGTCGTATACAAAATCACTCACTTGTCAGCTCCCTTCTTACCCTTAAACATTTCAAGCATGCGGTCAGTAACGACGAATCCACCAATCATGTTAATTGTGGCCAGGATGATCGCAGCAATCGAGAGAGATAGTTCAAGATTGGTCTTTGCATGCGAGCAGACAATAATCGCGCCCACCAGAATAACGCCGTGAATTGCGTTAGCACCTGACATCAACGGCGTATGTAGCGTTGATGAAACTTTTGATACAACCTCAAAGCCAACGAAGATTGAAAGTGTGAAGATCGAAATTACTGCAATTGCTGTCAGCTCCATCTTACTTACCTGCCTTTCGGTCAAGACCGGCATGCGTGACTGCAGATCCATCGATAATTTCATCATCGAAGTTGATATCAAATGCCAGCACACTTCCTTCAACAGAAGGCTTAGTCAGTAGCGTCAAAAGATTGACCACATTGCGTGAGTAAAGACTAGAAGCGTGAAAAGAGAGTTGGCTAGGTACATCTTTGCCACCCCAGATTCGCACACCCTTAGCTGTTGTCACAATTTCACCTGGCTTTGATCCTTCGGCATTTCCACCAGTTTCAGCTGCTAGATCAATGATGACAGTTCCTTCTTGCATCGAATCAATCATCGCAGCTGTCATTAAGCGAGGTGCGGTGCGACCTGGAACAGCAGCCGTTGTAATGACTACGTGCGACTTCGCAATATATGGTGTTAAGAGTTCGCGCTGTTTTGCTGCACGCTCTTCCGTCATCTCGCGCGCATAACCACCGGCACCCTCAAGTGATTCAAGCTCTAATTCAATAAAGGTCGCACCCATTGATTTAACTTCATCGGCAGATGATGGACGAACATCGTATGCACTTACGACAGCGCCTAATCTGCGGGCAGTTGCAATCGCTTGCAACCCTGCAACACCTGCTCCGAGCACAAGTACCTGAGCAGGAGTAACAGTTCCAGCTGCCGTCATGAGCATTGGAAAAAATCGTGGTGAGAGTTCAGCACCAACAAGTGCGGCGCGATATCCGGCACATAGTGCTTGAGAAGTCAGTGCATCCATAGATTGCGCGCGAGAAATTCGCGGAACAAGTTCTAGCGAGAATGCAGTAACTCCTGCCTTCACAGCCGCTTCAACACTTTCGCGCTGATTCACAATAGAAAGGAAAGAGATAGTGATTGCACCCTTTTTTAGCGTTGCAATCTGGGCGGGGGTCAGAGCTGTCACTGAGAGAACAACATCTGCGCTCTTGAGGACATCTCCTGAGACAACCTGTGCACCTGCTGCGCGATATGCATCATCGTTTGCTTGTGCGCCAAGACCGGCACCAGATTCAATGGCGACATCAAGGCCGAGTCGAGTTAACTTATTAATAATGTCTGGAACAAGGGCTACTCGTAATTCGCCATCGCGAATCTCTTTTGGGACGGCTACTAACATGGGGTAAAGAGTACTTAGTTACCCTTAAGTTCTCCACGCGAAGCATGATAAAGAATCGACTGAATCGTCGTTCTGCGGTGAAATGCTTGGCGCCAGATGACCGAACGTGGCCCATCAATCACATCTGCTGCAACTTCTTCACCCCTATGCGCTGGCAGGCAGTGCATAAAGATCGAATCTTCGGCTGCAAGACCCATGAGGCGGCTATTGATCGCATATGGTGAAAGCGCTGCGATCTTCGCGGCGCGTTCTGCTTCGGGGTCACCCATAGACATCCAGACATCTGTGTAGAGAACACTCGCTCCGCGGGATGCAACTTCCGGATCATGAATAACTTCGACTGTGCCACCTGTCTTTGCTGCAATTGCTTGTGCCTGCGCAATTACTTTCGAATCAGGTGACCATGAACCTTCCGGAGTTGCTGCAACAACATGTGCTCCCATAATTGCACCCATGATTAACCATGCATGGGACATATTGTTTCCATCACCTAGATAAACAAATTTCTTACCTGTGATATCGCTGCCAAAGTTCTCGCGAATCGTTAACCAGTCGGCAAGTAACTGAGTCGGATGATCATCATCGGTTAGCGCGTTGATTACAGGAATGGATGCATGCGCACCAAGCTCATCGACATCAGATTGAGCAAAAGTTCTAACAATCATCGCATCGCAGTAACCGCTAATAATTCTTGCGGTATCGGCAATTGTTTCTCCTCGCCCTAATTGGAGATCATCGCCGCGTAAAAATATTGGTGTTCCACCCAGATGGGCCACAGCAGTTTCTGAAGCCAAGCGTGTGCGAGTGGAGGGTTTGGTCATATAAATCGCAACGCTTTTATGTGCGAGGGCATCACGGGATCTCAGCGGATTAGAAGCAAATTCTGTTGCTGTTGCCAGAAGCATCTCAATATCATCGCGCGATAAATCTTGCGTGCGTAGTAAGTCCTTCATCGCGAAATTGTATCGGCAACTAGTATCCTTGGGTACATGGGTTTATTTTCGCGCGGCAATCGAGGACTATCCCTTGAAGGCGATACCGACCTTCTGACGCGCCCAGAACTCGATGACGATGAGGGCGGTCATGATCGATATGCGCATTACATCAAGAAAGAAAAAGTTGTTGAATCTGCAATGACAGGCAAAGCTGTGCGGGCTCTCTGCGGCAAGAAATGGGTTCCTTCGCGCGACCCAGAGAAATATCCGATTTGCCCTGCATGTAAAGAAATTTACGAATCCCTTCCCCGTAAAAAAGAATCGGAATGAAGCACAGATACTCGCTGAGAATATTTCTAGCGATACTCCTTGTTGTGACACCGCTTGCTCAGACAGAGGTGGCACGCGCTGATAATCCACCGAGAAAAATTCTTACCGGGTGGCTTCCATATTATTCAATGAAAACATACCTACCCGCAGTTCTTGCAAATGCAGATTTAATCAAAGAGATTATGCCCTTCTGGTACACACTCAGATATGACAGTAAGACAAAGAAACCTGTCGTTGTTGATGTGTATAAAACAGCTAATCCAAGTGTTCCTATAGCAACTCCGCTTGCAGCGCTACGAAATGCTGGAATGACAATAATTCCAACAATCACAGATGGAACTTCTAAGATGATGCTGGCAAATTTGATTTCAAAGCCAGTAAGTCGGAAACAAGTAGTCGATGCGATTATGGTGACGGTTGCTTCGCAAAATTATGATGGTATCGATCTTGACTTTGAAGGATTCGCATTTATCGACTCGCCTTCAACGTGGAAGGCAACAGCACCTAATTGGGTTCTCTTCATCAAAGAGTTAAGCGCAGCTCTTCAAGCACAGAATAAACTTTTATCTGTCACAACTCCATATGTTTTTAATCCTGCGGAGAAGCAGAAGGGTTATTTTGTTTACGCATGGGCAGAGATAGCACCATTTATAGATCGATTGCGCATCATGACATACGACTATTCAACTTCACGCCCAGGCCCAATCGGTCCCATTGAATGGACAGAGAAAACAGTGAAATATGCAATTTCAATTATGTCGGCGTCAAAAGTCTATCTGGGACTTCCTGGATATGGAAAAGATTGGGTAACAAAAGTTGAGGGCATCTGTCCTGCTAACGTGGCGAAAATAATCACGCCAAAAGCTAAGGCTGGAACTTTCCTTATGCGTGATGCGGCAAATATCGCTGCAACATATGGTGCGGTGCCTATCTACAACGAGAAATTCGCCGAAGTCACTTTCTCCTACAAGCGCGAGTACACCGGCCAGACAAGCAGTGGACTTTCTACAACGTGTACTGCAAGTCGAACTGCGTGGCATCAGAATGCCCAGAGTTTTTCAGAACGCGCCAAATTAATTGCTAAACATCAACTTGGTGGTGCTGCACAATGGGTGATTGGCCAAGAAGAACCTTTGGCGATGGTTGCTATTCGAGAAGTGGCAACAGGGATTGCACCTGCTCAACTTGAATCAACTCTCTCAGCGTCGAAAACAGAAGTCTCCTATGGAAATCCAGTCACTCTTTCAGGTCAAATCACACTCAAAGATAAAACCCCTGTAGCGTCCTTAGCATTTGCAGTAGAGGGAACTTATCCTGATGGAACAGTGCGTACTTTAACTACGGGTGTTACCGCAGCTGATGGAACATATGTACTACCAATGCTGATCGGTAAATCTGTCTCTCTGCAAGTGTTAACAGAACCATCATGGGAACGTGCCGCATCTGCAACTCAGCCAATAGCAATTACAGTGATAAGAAATCTCATTATTGACCCACCCACATCTGTTAAAGCGGGATCGCCATTAACAATATCTGGAGTCATACTTCCGCGCGTGGCCGGTGCTAGCGTTACTCTCACATCGGCCTCTGACAAAGTAATTGGCGCACCAGTTCAAACAGATTCACAAGGTGGCTTCACATTGACGATCCCTGCTCAAGCCCGTGGAATAAGCACCTATCAGATTACGGTAGCCGCGGATACTCAGTGGCCTCTACTGAAAAGTGAAACATTCTCTATTATTGTCAGGTGATGGTAAAAACCGCGACTAATATCGAAGAAGAGATTGCTGCAATCTTCTCCGGCAACACTCCGTGGGTGACAATCGTTTGGGATGATCCTGTAAATCTCATGACCTATGTGACATATGTATTGATGGAGTTATTCGGTTACTCACGTGAAAAAGCTCACGAGCTCATGATGAAAGTCCACACAGAAGGTAAAGCGGTAGTGTCAACGGGGACGCGGGAAGAGATGGAACATGATGTTGCGATGCTCCACGAATACGGACTGTGGGCAACTTTGCAACGGGGTGATGAAGGGCTATGAATTCAGAGAAGGGCTTTAGACGACATGGCTCGCATTCATATGTTGCACAATTTGATGAGAGCGAACGCGAAGTTTTACTCAATCTCATCGAGCAACTTATTGAATTATTATCAGAGCGGGTAGATCACGGTCACGAAGATCCACTCGCAGCCATGGTTGGAATTACTTCTCATGATTCTCTCCCCGAGGATGAAGTTCTGCGACGGTTGCTACCTAATGCATATGCCGATGAAGTTCAGTCCAGTGAATTTAGGCGCTATACCGAGTCAACTCTTCGTGGGAAGAAGCAGGCTCATGCAATGTCTCTGCGTATGCATATAAAGAGTAGTGATGATGGAATTGTTGATCTCGATCACGAAAATGCAAATGCGTGGCTTGGTGCACTCAATGACATTCGCCTGGCACTTGGTGTGAGATTGAAAGTGGATCAGAATTCTCCTGAGCATTTAGAGTTACTTTCACCGGATGATCCAATGCGCGGTGTTTATGCGGTTTACAGATGGCTAGGGTGGCTACAAGAATCTTTACTTGATGCACTGATGGATGAGTAAGGCGGTACTATTCATCCGTGCTTGAAATATCACGTGAGTTTGTAGATGCGATTCTCGCTCAGTCGCGAGTGGAATACCCTGATGAATGTTGCGGTGTGATTCTTGGCGCAGCAGGATCAGGTAAAGCAACGCGCTTGAAGCCGATGATTAATGCTGCACATAGCCCAACTTTTTATGAATTTGAGTCAAAAGATCTATTAGCTCTCTACCGCGAGATTGATGACAATGATGAAGAGATCGTCGTGATTTACCACTCGCACACAGAGACTGAGGCGCGCCCTTCGCGGACCGATATCGCCTATGCCTCAGAGCCAGAGGCCCACTATGTCCTTGTCTCTACACGCGAAGAGATTGCACCTGCCACTGAATTTCGCTCATTTCGCATTATTGAGGGTGTCGTGAGCGAAGAAGAAGTTTCGATTACCGAATAGCGGATTTCTTCGTCATAATTAACCCATGACTATTGATGTTCGAATCCCAACAATTCTCCGCCCCTACACCAAGGACCAGAAGAGCGTGCAAGCAAATGGTTCTAATTTGGGTGCTCTGATTGCAGATCTCGATCTCACATATGCAGGAATTGGCGAGCGACTTCTTGAAGATGGTGCACTTCGACGTTTTATCAATGTTTATATCAATGATGAAGATGTGCGTTTTCTTGGTGGACTCGACTCTCAACTTAAAGATGGTGATTCTGTAACTATTTTGCCTGCAGTTGCTGGCGGTTAAGTAAGTGGCGCGTTTTGATTCACTCGCCGACTCAGTTGGGCATACTCCTTTAGTTGGACTTCCACGACTATCTCCGTCACCACAAGTACGTTTGTGGGCCAAGCTAGAAGATCGTAATCCGACTGGTTCAATCAAAGATCGAGCAGCGCTATCTATGCTTGATGCTGCAGAAGCGAGTGGAGCGTTAAAACCCGGCTCAACAATTTTAGAACCTACAAGCGGTAACACTGGAATTTCGCTTGCTATGGCGGCGAAGGTTCGCGGCTATCACTTGATTTGCGTAATGCCAGAGAACACAAGTCCCGAACGTAGACAGTTGCTCGAAATGTGGGGCGCAAAAATCATCTCATCCCCAGCTGCGGGTGGGTCCAATGAAGCTGTGCGAGTGGCAAAAGAACTTTCGCTTGCAAATCCAGAATGGGTATTTCTATATCAATATGGAAACCCAGCAAACAGTGCTGCTCATTACAATTCAACTGGTCCAGAAATCTTTGCAGATCTACCAACAGTTACTCACTTTGTTGCAGGGCTTGGAACAACGGGAACACTGATGGGTGCAGGCAGATATTTGCGAGAGCAGAATCCTGATATTCAAATAATTGCCGCAGAGCCAAGGTACGGTGAATTGGTGTACGGCCTTCGAAATATTGATGAAGGATTTGTGCCAGAGCTCTACGATGCATCAGTACTGACGCGACGTTTCTCTGTTGGAGCTGAAGATTCTGTACGTCGAGTGAGAGATCTGCTTGATATAGAAGGAATTTTTGCAGGAATATCAACGGGTGCGATTTTGCATGCAGCAATTGCAATCGGTAACGAGGCTCTTCGCGAAGGAAAGAGTGCAGATATAGCCTTTATCGTCTGCGATGGGGGATGGAAATATCTCTCCACAGGCGTTTATGGTTCTAATGTAGACGAAGCGACGGAGGGATTAGAAGGTACCCTTTGGGCATGAGCTCGGCACCAATTGGCATCTTTGATTCTGGAGTCGGCGGCTTAACCGTCGCACGTGCAATTCTTGATCAGCTTCCTAATGAATCAACTATTTATATCGGTGATACTGCGCGCGGACCTTACGGACCTAGGCCGCTTGCTGAAGTTCGCGATTTCTCTTTGGAGACAATTGATTTCCTGGTTGATCAGGGCGTGAAGGCAGTTGTTATTGCTTGCAATACTGCCAGTGCTGCAATGCTTCGTGATGCGCGCGAGCGGTATTCAATTCCTGTCATTGAAGTTATTCAACCAGCAGTTCGTCGAGCAGTTGCAGCAACGCGAACAGGCCGTGTTGGTGTAATAGGTACTGCGACGACTATTGATTCCAGAGCTTACCTAGATGCATTTGCGGCGGCACCTCAACTTGAGATTACCGATGTGGCATGTCCGCGATTTGTTGAATTTGTAGAACGTGGCGAAACATCTGGAGCTGAGATCACAGAGTTAGCACGCACATATCTTCAGCCAGTTATCGACGCGGATGTTGATACCCTTGTTCTTGGTTGTACTCACTATCCCTTGTTAACTGGCGTTATCTCCTATGTTGTTGGAAATGGAGTCTCGCTCGTTTCCAGCGCAGAAGAGACTGCAAAAGATCTCTACCGCACCTTGGTTGAGAGTGATCAATTGCGAAGCTCTTCCGCTGGCCCAGCTAAACATACATTCTTAGCAACTGGGGAAGCGAAGAGCTTTGAAGTCTTGGCCCGCCGCTTCTTGGGGCCAGAAGTTACTCAAGTTAAACATCAGGAACTTTAGATTCACCTTACCTTCTACGAATGAGGAAAAAATGACACGGATAGATGGACGTACCAACAATGATTTACGCGAGATCAAAATTACTCGCGGTTGGTTAGAACATGCTGAAGGGTCGGTACTTGTTGAATTTGGCAAGACTCGAGTTCTCTGTGTTGCATCTTTTACCCCAGGAGTTCCACGATGGCTTAAGGATTCTGGAAAAGGCTGGGTCACATCTGAATATTCCATGCTTCCTCGCGCAACCCATACACGCTCGGATCGTGAATCGGTTAAGGGAAAACTTGGTGGACGTACACAAGAGATTTCACGATTGATTGGTCGTTCTCTCAGAGGAATTATTGATGTCTCGCAGTTAGGTGAAAATACAATTGTCATCGACTGCGATGTTTTACAAGCCGATGGTGGAACACGTACAGCTGCAATTACTGGTGCCTACGTTGCTCTTGCTGACGCCATCGCATGGGCGCAAGCACAAGGCCATATCAAGGCAACGGCAAAACCACTCGCTGATTCAGTGGCTGCGGTAAGTGTTGGGATTATTGATGGTGTCCCGATGCTTGATCTCTGCTACGAAGAAGATGTGCGAGCAGAAACGGATATGAATGTTGTCTGTAGCGGTGATGGCAGATTCATTGAAGTACAAGGAACTGCAGAGGGTGCACCCTTTGATCGCGCGCTTCTGGATTCATTACTTGATCTCGCTGTTGCCGGTTGCGCTGATCTCACTCGACTACAAAGCCAAGCCCTCGCGAAGTAATTGTGATCTGTGAAGCGACTTTTACTTGCAACTCGAAATAAGGGCAAGATTGAAGAGTTTCATCGCATTCTCGAAGCGATAGCACCAGGAGAAATTGATCTCGTTGGCCTTGACCAATTTCCAGATACCCATGATGTAGAAGAGACGGGAAAGACTTTCGAAGAGAATGCGCTCTTAAAGGCGAGCCAGATGTGTAAAGCGACAGGGTTGCCAGCTATTGCAGATGACAGCGGACTCTGCGTTGATGCACTTGGGGGAGATCCGGGGATTTTTTCGGCACGGTGGGCAGGTCAGCATGGAGATGATGAAGCAAATCTGCAGAAAGTTCTTGCGCAGGTAAAGGATGTGAAAGGTAGCGACAGGTCTGCATATTTCATCTGCGTTGCAGCGATAGTTCTCCCGGACGGAACTAGCCATTGCGAGGAGGGTCGCTTCTACGGGACGCTGTTAGATCACCCAGTGGGTGAGAATGGCTTTGGCTACGATCCCATCTTCCAGCCTGAAGGTTTACTTATTTCCAGTGCACAGATGCTTGCGGAGGAGAAAGATGCAATCAGCCATCGCGGTAAAGCTCTTAGGGCAATCGCACCGCATGTAAGAAAAATGGTCGCAGGGCTAGGCTAAACTAGGGCTACCCAAAGCAAGGAGTGATCGTGGCCGTTAAGAAGAAACCTGCTGTCAAGAAGACAGCCGCCAAGAAGAAACCTGCTGTCAAGAAGACAGCCGCCAAGAAGAGCACAGCGAAAAAGTCTGTTGCCAAAAAATCTGTGGTTAAGAAAAGTGCAGTAAAGAAGACAGCGAAGAAGGCTGTTAAGAAATCTTCTGTAAAGAAGCGTGCCGTTAAGAAATCCGCCGTCAAGAAGCGTGCAACGTCAGCATCATCGATTGTTATTCCAGCGGTTCCATCATCAGTGGGAGCTGGACGCGTTGATGTGAGCACGACTCCAAAGCCAGCCTCACGCAGCGCTGCAACACCGGCTGCACAGACAAGTGCGCCAAAGGAGGCTCCAAAACAAGGAGCATCAGGCAAGGTACTTATCGCAATCATTGTCGCCATTATTTTGCTCGCAGTACTTGTGATTACTCGCCCAGATAGTGAGAGTGATGATGCAGCACCTGCTCCGACACCTGCAGTATCTGCCACCGCAAGCGAGGAACCAACAGTTGAACCAACAGTTGAACCAACAGAGGAAGTAACTTCGGCCCCCGTTACAGATATTGAAGGAGCACAGGCAGTTGGTAATTGGAAAGATTCTGCCAAGAGTGTCATGACAATTTCGTGGAAAGCTCCTACAGCATCTGCAGGGTTGACCGGCTACAAAGTTGAAATTCGTGTTAATCGTGGTGAGTGGGTAGTCAAGTCTGAAGTTCCCTCAGATCAACTCTCTATCGATTTCTCAAAGACTGATTCAAGCGGAGAGACTTCATTCCGCGTTTCATCTGTATACGCGGATGGACAAGAAGCAGTTGGAAATTCCTTTGGGTTTAGTGGTGTATTCGAATAAAACGAAGTAGTTAAAAAACCCGCATCAGAGATGGTGCGGGTTTTTTATTTAAGCGCCTCATCAATTGCCATTACATAAGCAGTGACACCAGTGGGAACTAAGTGGACACCATCAGGGGCGAAATACTCTGGACGGTCTTTTGAAATCTCATTCCAATCAACGACTCTCACATTTGAAAATTCTCGAGCTACCTCTTTAATGATCTGATTGTTCGCATCTCTATAGGGCCTGGGCACAGCAGTATTTACAACGACGATACGGGGGCTATCTTGCGCGAGAGCAAAAATCGCTCGAACCGTCTCTGGCTGAAGAAGATCATTGTTTCCAAGGTCCATAACAACTGTTGCACCCGATGCTTTCTCTATATCTTTCTGCATCTCTTCCAGGAGTTCCGGTGCTTGTCGCCCCACCCGAGCATTAACAATCATGAGGGGTTGAATCTCTGATAGTGCGCTACGGATACCAAGAATTACTGAATCTCCAGTTAACCAAATTGATTCGGAAGGGCTAATGACAGCAGTCTCTGTCTCACCAAAAACGGGCTCACTTGTGAGAGATTCCTCGAATGCCAACGCTACGCGATTACTCGAGATGATGGCGCTAGTTGAAAGCGTGGAGAGTGATATCACGAGGATAGAAATAGACGAGATAACAAGCACTTTCTGACGTCTGCGTACAGAGGAGGTTCGATACTTCATTCCTTTAAACCAATACTCCACCGCGCCACTTCTAATTGGGAGTTCAACTAATTTCAACGATATATCTGCAAGTGCAAGGACGATGAGTATTCGTACCGCGATAAGTGCCCAATCTTCACCTTCGATATCAACGCTTGGGCGAGAGATTTGGAAAATTACCCAGTGCCACAAATAAATGGCATATGAGCGTTCTCCCACCCACAGAAGTACCCGGTTCTGCAGTATCGGGGCAAATCGTGAAGCAGGATGAACAATTGAGGTAATGATTGCTACGCCAAAGACTGCCGCAAGTGGAAATGCAATTTTGTATGCAGTCGGTGAACTTTCATCAATCAGCAAGAATGAAGCGAGAATTCCGATAAGGCCAAAGACACCGATGAAATCAATGAAATTCTGAGCTCGCTTACTTACTTCGCTCTTGAAGTTCTGCGGAATCCAACTGACGGCAAGTGCTGAACCAAGAAATAGGCCAACGCTATGTGTGTCTGTACCAAAGTAAATATGACTTATATCGCTGGAGGCATCAAGTTGGAGTGAAACATAAAAGAGGAGAGATGCTGAAACAAGGGCAATTAAGAGCGCAGCAAGAGGAATAATTTTTTTCCCAAAGCGCTTGAGTACAAGTAAGAGAATTACCGGCCAGACAAGGTAGAACTGAGATTCAACGGCGAGCGACCAGGTGTGCTGCAATAGAGGAGGTCTGCCGATTGCTTCAAAGTAATCTTGCTCTTTTGCCACCAGCCACCAATTGATAGTGCCGGTCAATGCGAATGGCACATCCGTCACAAATCGTCTTACGGAATCTTGGGCCCAAATCGTGATGTAGATACCTGTCACCACAATCATAAAAATCATTGGTGGCAGCAATCGTCTTGCGCGGGCTTTATAGAAACCTCTTAAATCTAATCCGCCGCTTCGTTCAATTGAATCAAGAAGCAAGCGCGTGATTACATATCCAGAGATAACAAAGAACAAATCAACGCCAAGGAATCCACCAGGTATCCAAGAAAAACCCAGGTGATAGAAAATTACGGCAGTAACTGCAACGGCACGCAAGCCGTCAATTGCTGGAATGTGCTGGATACCTCTAGTGGTAGCCATCTCGTCTACTTACGTTTAGTAGGAGATTTCTTCGCACTCTTTTTTGGAGCGCTCTTTTTCTGTGGAGCATCAAGTGCTGGCTTCGTCCGCTGACTCACAACTTTCTTCGGAAGTTGTGGCAAGAGTCCACCATCTTCCTTCAAGTTCTCAGAGACCTTGTTCTGCAAATCGTGTAGACGAGAAAATGCCGTTTCAAGACTTGTACGCCCTTGTGCAATTGCAGTCTCGGCGGCTTGAAGAGATTGTGTTTGAATGCGATGAAGTCGTTCAGCCTCTGAGATCACTTGTGATAACCACTGACGGTATTCGATCACTTCATTGTGCGCCTCAGAAATAATCCGTTCACCTTCGCGCCGTGCAGCCAGAGCCAGCGCCGTTACCTCGCGCCGTTTTTCATCAACGAATGCTTGGGCATCTGCTGTTGCCTGGGAGAGTATGTCTTGGGCCTCACCTTCGGCAGCGCTGATGTACTTGCGACCACGTGCTTCGGCGCCTGCAAGAAGTGCGCGCGCCTTTGTTTCGGCGGATTCAAGTGCTTCGCGAGCGGTCTTGCTCGCCTCACTCACTACGCGCTCGGCTGAAGAGAAAGCTTTCTGTTCACGGGCCTGCGCAGATTTGATCATCACCATGGCAGTTTCTGTTGCCAAGATTTCAAACTCTTCCTTGCTGAGTGATGTAATGTCGCGGCGCGAGCGCAAGTCACTTAACTGGGCTTCGAGTTCGCGGATACGATCAACTGAATTTTGCGTTGACGTTTCGCCCTCTTTAAACCCAACCCAATTTAGAAATGTGCTCTTCTCATTTGCCATGGCTATAGATTAGGGCACCGCATGGAATCTCCAAAAGTGCGCAGGGGTGAGACTAAATCGACCACACGGTCAGGGCTACGCTCGATAGATAGCGAATGAGACTGCCAGGTACTGCGAAATCCACGCTGCGAGCACCAAAACATGGAAGAGCTCGTGGAAACCAAAGTATTTAGCATTAGCGCCCGGCTTTTTAAGGGCGTAGAAAATCGCACCGACTGAATACAAGAGCCCGCCCAGTAAAATTGGGATCAGCACCCAGAGCCCACCTTCTTTATAGAGTTGCGGGGTGTAGAAAACGGCGACCCAGCCTAAGGCGAGGTAGTTGATGACATAGAGCCAGCGTGGAGCTCCTACCCAGAAGATGCGCATCGCAACGCCGACGAGCGCTCCAATCCAGACAACGCTTAAGCAGATCGTGCGATCACGCCCCTCAAGCAAGGTCATAGCAAATGGTGTGTAAGAGCCTGCAATGAGCAGGTTGATATTGGCGTGATCCCAGCGTCGCCAGAACTTCTTCTTCGCCGGCGACCAGGGAACGCGGTGGTAGATCGCTGAGACGCTAAAGAGTGTGATCGCAGTGAGGGAATAGAGCGCCACCGAAAATTTAAGGGATTCCTTACTCAGTATAAAGAGCACAAGCGATGCAACGATTACTGCAGGAGTAGCGCCGAGGTGAAACCAGCCACGGAGCTTGGGGGGTGTCGAAGGGGGGCGCTCGGAGGTCTCGCTCATTGCCATGACTGTAACTGTAGCGATCCTGCCTGGCTTTGCCGCTGACCAATGATGACCACATGAGAGCGATAGAACTCTTCTGACCAAAAAAGAGGGTGATCTGAGCGTGGATTGGAAAAATAGTTCAGAAATTATTGGAAAATATGTCCTGATATAGGTGCAAAGTCATCGCAACAGGTTCACAATCAGTCCTATCGCTCATCGGTGATGTTCCTCGAGGACCGCACCGGTTCCACGATTTCACAGGCCGCCCGGCCTGTGGAGCTCAATAAGAGGCCCCACGGAGGATCTTTTACATGGTTACTTTAGATCAAAACCAATGGAACCTTGTCTATAACGTTTTCTCGTTTGGATTAGTTTCTATGCTCGCATGTACTGTCTACACTCTTGTGTCACAGGCACGCGTTCTTCCTAAGTATCGCAACGCTCTCGTAATGTCATCGATGGTTACATTCATCGCTGCATACCACTACTGGAGAATTTTCAACTCATTCTCAGAAGCGTCAAAGGGTGGATTGACTATAGATGTTTCAGGTAAGCCTGGATCATTTAACGAGGCATACCGCTACGTTGACTGGCTATTGACTGTTCCACTACTTCTCGTTGAGGTAGTTGCAGTTCTCGCTCTTGCTGCAACAGTGGCAAAGTCATTGATCATACGTCTTGTCCCAGCATCTGCTGCAATGATCGCACTTGGATACCCAGGAGAAGTCGCATCAGAGCAAGGCACACAGATTCTTTACGGTGTACTTTCAACAATTCCATTTATCTACATTCTCTACGTACTCTTCGTAGAGCTCACCAAATCCCTTGACCGTCAGCCAGCAGGCGTTGCAGCGAGTGTGAAGAATCTACGTCTTCTCCTCCTTGCAACATGGGGTGTATATCCAATCGCCTACATGTTCAACATTTGGGGCGACGCTGGAGCTGATTCATTTGTGGCGATCCAGCTTGGATACACAATCGCAGACGTATTGGCGAAGTGCGTATTCGGTCTTACAATCTTGAAGATCGCACGTATGAAGTCACACGCTGAAGGAATGGCTGCAGATCACTAAGTAACTGCAGTAAGTAGTAAGTAAGGGTGAGCGCGTAAGCGCTCACCCTTACTTTTTTATACTTTTATATATAGGATCGCGCAATGACATCACATCGCTCACCAATATTTGCTCTCTCTGATTCATACGTTGAAAAATCTGCGCGGCTGAGCCCGATGAGTTCAACCTACTTAGGAATCACCGATCTCAATGATCAACTCGATGATTTTTCAATCGCCGGCAGAGCAGTCGAGGCAGATTTGACGCGTAAGACATTGGCTGAACTAGCCACTCTCGCACCCATTGATGAGATCGACCGCGTAGCAAAATCAGTGATGCAAGAGCGGTTGACCTCAAGCCTTGAACTTCACGATTCTTTTGAATCACATATCTCGTTTAACGTGCTTACATCTCCACCTGCTGATATTCGACAGGTATTTGAAATGATGCCAACGGAAAGTGCAGAAGATTTCGATAACATTGCAAAGCGTCTCTTGGCGGTAGAAAAAGCCCACCTCAGTTGGATATCAACAATTGATACTTTGGCAAAGAAAGGAAAGACGGTAGCCCAACGCCAGATCGATGGCATTGCAAAGCAACTCGAGGGATATGCAGATGGCGGATATGCCGGCATGGCCACAACGTTTGATCCTGATGGAAAGTACCCAGCAATTCATGAAGCAGCTAAGTCAGCGGCTAAGTCTTCTGCGGAGACAGCTCACTATCTGCGCGGTACCTATATGGCTCTGGCTACACCCAATGATGCAGTTGGTGCCGAGCGTTATGCCGTATGGGCACGTTATTACACCGGTGCCAATCTAGATTTGCGCGCTACGTACGAGTGGGGACTGAAAGATCTCGCCGAGATCAATGCGCGCATGTGGAAAGTTGCTGCAAAGATCAAGCCAGATGCCAAGACTCTTCGAGAAGTTGCAGATTATTTGGATAACGCTCCCGAGTATAAAATTCATGGAAAAGAAGCCATCATCAAGAAGCTCCTTGATTTCACACAGGTAGCAGTTGCACAAATGGATGGCACGCACTTTGATATTGATGATCGAATGAAATTCTGCGATGCGCGCATCGCACCTGAAGGAAGCGCCTCTGCCCCTTACTACATGCCGCCAAGTGAGGACCTATCTCGCCCTGGCACAACATGGCTTCCGCTCATGGGTAAAGATGAAGTTTCCTGGTGGCACCTTGCATCAACTTGGTATCACGAAGCGGTTCCCGGTCATCACTTACAGATCGCAACTTCTGTGATCGAGCGCGATCGCCTCTCACGTTTCCAACGATTTGGTGCGTGGATCAGCGGATATGGCGAAGGGTGGGCGTTATATGCAGAACGCTTTATGGATGACCTCGGTGCATTTGACGAACCAGGAATCGAGATGGGATTCCTCTCAGCCCAAGCACTTCGTGCTACACGTATTGTCATTGATATCGGAATGCATCTTGGTTACACAGATGAAAATGGTCGTGTATGGGATGCAGTCTCTGGTCGCGAAGCCTTGATGAATAAAGCCCTGCTTGATGAAGGCAGTGCAACTAGTGAAACTGATCGCTATCTCGGCTGGCCAGGGCAAGCAATTTCCTACAAAGTTGGAGAGCGTGAATGGATTGCTGCTCGCGAAAATGCGAAGAAGCGACTAGGCACACAATTCTCACTCAAGAAATTCCACGCACATGCACTTCGTATCGGCCCAATGGGGTTAGATACCTTTGCTGAAGAACTATCAATCTGGGATGGAAAATAATGAATAACATGGTGCGCAATAACTATCGCATGGGCGGCTATCTCCTTCTCGCCCTGGGTCTGATTAATTGGCAATATCAGAACAATGATGCTGACGTTGTCACGCGATCGCTGCTGATCGTCATACCTGGCGTAGTGGTCATCCTTATGACTTTCATTAAGCCACTAGATACATTCTTAGCTAGTCGAGTAGGAATGACTGTAGTGACTGTGATTGGCGCGCTGCTGGTAGGGCTCTCCTTCTTGAATTAAACCGTCAACTTCACTTCACCTTCACCACTGATTCATAAACGAGGGATACATTCACAACCATGATGACCTCTTCTGAACCCAGCTCCACAAAACCAAGCGTTCTCTTTGTCTGCGTACACAATGCGGGTCGCTCGCAGATGGCTGCCGGATTTATG